>JASFOL010000001.1:0-17243 GCA_050116545.1 bacterium
GAGCATTTGAAGATGCCGAGGCCAAACTGACGCGCGGCCTGGAGGCCAGGGCGCTGAACCAGGCGACAGTCAAAGAAAGGCAGGCAGCGATCCCCAGGTCGCTGAGGACCGCATCTGCCCTCGAGGACGCACGGCGGGAAGCCCGGACGGAGCTCGAAGCATTGACGAACGCGCTTGATGAGGCGACCGTCGCATTGACCACCGCCAGAGAGGACTATGCAAGCGCAAGGACCGCCTTAAAGACCAATGCCAGGGCTTCAAAGTCTGCAGACGCCAAGGCGGCGAGCGCAAAGAAGACCTTTGACAGAAAAGTCAGGATGGAAGGCTTCTCGGGGCTCGAGGACTTCGAGGCAGCGAAGATTGATGATACTCAGATCGCTGCCCTTGACCGCCGAATTCGTGATTTTGAAGGTGATCTGAAAGCGGCGGGGACCAGGGCCGGCAGGGCAAGGAAGGCGTTGGTGGGCCGGAAGAGACCGGACTTGCCTCCGCTCGTGAAGCGGGCCGGCGAGGCCACCCTGGCCAGAGAAGACATGTTCAAGCGCCTCACCGAAACCAGGAAGGAGCTGGAAATCAAACTGAGGTCCGCATCCGATCTGGACAGGATAGCCGGGGATCTCGAAAAGATCGGCCTCGAATTCGCGGTGACAGGCAGAATATCCGAAGTGGCGAATGGTAAGAACCCTTTGAGACTCACTTTCCAGCGCTTTGTGCTCTCAAGTCTCCTGGACGATGTCCTCCTCTCGGCGACAGAAAGACTCAAGGTAATGAGCCGTTCCCGCTTTCACCTCAGCCGGATTTCAGCGGGCACAGACCGAAGGCAGGCCGGCGGGCTGGACCTGGAGGTCTACGATGCACACACGGGCAAGTCGCGTGACGTTTCAACCCTGTCGGGTGGAGAGGGATTCCTGGCATCACTTGCCCTCGCGCTGGGGCTGGCCGACGTGGTCCAAGCCCGCACGGGCGGGATCCGCCTCGAGGCCATTTTCGTGGATGAGGGCTTCGGCACCCTGGACCCCGAATCGCTTGACCAGGTAATGCAGGCCTTATTTGACCTCGGGGAAGGACAACGCCTGGTAGGTATAATCTCACATGTTCCCGAGCTGAAGCGCACCATAAGCGCGCGCCTCGAGGTTACCTCTTCGCTTCGTGGGAGCGCAGCGCGTTTTGTTACCTGACAGACAGGTTACCCCGACCGGCACCGGACAATTGGCTTGACGCCCTCCCGATCTTGAACATAGAATCCGCCAGGAGCGCAGGAGTCGGCAGGCTGGCAAGGAAGCACTCCTGTGAGGCGCGAAAGCGAGAGGAGGCGAAACCATGCATTTCATCCTCTGGTTGCTGATGGTGGGAGTGATCGTGATCTGGCCTTTCTGGAAGATTTTCACCAAGGCCGGTTTCAGCGGGGCTCTGGCCATATTGATGATAATCCCTCTTGTGAACGTCGTAATGATCTTCTATCTGGCCTTCTCGGAGTGGCCGGCCCTCAGGGGCGGCGGCCAGCCCGGCCCATAGGCTCAGGAGCCGGGCCCGGGGCCGGTTCAAAGCCCACGGCCGTTCCAGGGCCCGGCCTCTGAATTTCCGCCAATATGGTAAATCTCTACTTTAATTACTAAACGGAATCTGATATCATCAAGCTTTCAGCAAATTGTGCTGAATCTTCACTTTGTCCGAGGATGCGTCCGGTGCTGAATCGGCGGGGCCGGACCAACAACGGAGGGGGAGTAGTATGCGTCGGATCGCAGCAGTAATCACCCTGGCATTGCTCTTTGTCACAAGCGCGGCTTTTGCGGACACCAACCAGGACTGGATCTCTCTGGTACCCGAAAGCGACGGTCAACAGCCTGCCGTTCAGATAATCGGGGACGGACAGAACGAGGTGATTCTTGAGTTCATGTTCCCGGGCTTCTCGCTCAGCGATGCTGAGACAGACAACGGGGACTTCACGATGCTCGACATGCCCGGCTGCGGAAGAGTTGCATCTCCCGGCAAGGCGTCTCTTCCCATTCTGCGACGCGCGGTTGAAATACCGCAAGCCGCGAACCCGCAGATCGAGATCATCGAGACCGAAACCGCAAGCTATGATCTCGGCATGATGGGCTATGAAACCAGAGTGTATCCGGCCCAGTATCCGGTGGAGAAGGTCCCGGGAGCCATGGAGAGCGCCGAGTTCGCGATCTCGGAGTCCTTCTATGCATCATCCGCCCCCTACCCTGCCGAGGCCGTTCGCATCGAGAGCGTCGGGCAGATGAGAGGCCACCGCTTCGCCATGGTGGAGATCGCTCCCGTGAGATACAGTCCCGCACAGGGCGTGCTCGATGTCATCCACAGGGTGAGGATCAGGATAGCAACCCCCGGAGCCGACCTGGCTGCTACCCGGGCCACAATAGACCGCTATGCGTCTCAAGCCTACGAGGCGGCCGCGTCGGAGGCTCTTCTCGGCTACCAGGCTCCGGCCAAGGCCGTGCCGGCATGGCCGATCGGCTATCTCATAATCAGCGCCCCTGACTTTGTCGACCAGATGCAGCCCCTTGCGGACTGGAAGCACAGCAAGGGCTTTGAAACCACATTGACCTCGACCGCCGACATCACCGGCGGCGCGACCACGACGGCAATCAAGGCCTATATACAGGACGCCTATGATAACTGGCCAGTACCTCCGGCCTATGTGCTCCTGGTGGGCGACGTGGCAGACATTCCCAACTGGACGGGAAGCGGAAGCTCCAGTCCCCCGACCGATCTTTACTATTCGACCACTGCCGGATCCGACTATATTCCCGATCTCGGGGTCGGACGCTTCTCGCTGGTCGATACGGCGCAGGTGACCAACCTGGTGAAGAGGACCGTCGAGTATGAGAAGCAGCTCTTCTCATCGGGCACCGACTGGATCAAGAAGGCGGTCTTCATGGCCTCGACCGACAATTACTCGGTCACCGAGGGCACCCACAATTATGTGATCTCGACCTACATGGATCCGGCCGGGTATTACTCCGAGAAACTCTACACCTATACCTATGGAGCCACCACCCAGGATGTGAGCGACGCCTTCAATGACGGGCGATGCCTGGGAATCTACTCCGGGCACGGCGCCACCACCTACTGGGCGGACGGCCCCGTATTCTACGCCAGCGACGTGCAGGCACTCACAAACTTCGACATGTATCCGTTCGTTCAGAGCTATGCCTGCATCACCGGAGAGTTTGATTATGGCGAGTGCTTCTCCGAGACCTGGATCCGCCAGCCGGACAAGGCCGCGCTGGTCTTCTGGGCCTCCTCGGTCAACTCCTTCTGGGACGAGGATGATGTGCTCGAGAGAGGAGTCTTCAAAGGCCTCTTTGACGATGGGCTGACCTGGATATCGGGAATGACCAATCAGGGCAAGTGGTACACCTATGAGCATTATAGCGGCGGCGGGGATGTCCTGCGCTACTATGAGATGTACAACATAATGGGTGACCCGTCGCTCCAGGTCTGGACCGACACTCCGGCCGCGATGACCGTCGTTCACTCGGGGGTCTGTCCCCTGGGTTCCGGCACCTATGCGGTTCATGTGCAGGACGCTGGCGGCGACCTAGAGGATGCGCTGGTCTGTATCAATATGCCCGGCGAGATCTTTGAGAGCGGCTACACCGACGCCAACGGCGACATCACTCTGATTCTGGACCCGCCGCCCACCACGGTCGGAGAGATGGAACTCACCGTGACCAGCCACAATCACACTCCGGCGATCGAGACCGTCCAGGCTGTGGTCCCCGCATTTGTGACGATTGACCCGGACACCATCCCGGTGGAGACCCCGACGGCCGTCACCATAACCGTGACCGACACGCTCTATGCACCGATCGCTGACATCGTGGTCACAATTGACGGCTGGGGAATCGATCCGGCCCTGGTGGATACAACAGACGCCGCCGGGACGGCGGTGATCACGGTCGATGCGCCCTATGGTGAGGTCCTATCGGTGGTTGGACGCAAGATCGGCGACGCCTATGACAGCTTCGATGAGCCCGTTGTTGTAGAGGGAGCGCTGCCGCTGCCGGACCCGTCGGTCAGCGCAAGAGTGAACGCCGTGGGACTCACCGGCGCCCTCACCCCCTACTATGAGGGCACAATAGTCGGGCACACCTCTCACACCGGCCTGGATATGTTCACGGTGGGCTGCGGGATTGATGAATTCATCTCGTCGCCCGATGACTCGGCGGTCGTGAATGCCACACCGACAGGCCTTGGCGAAGTGACAGTGACCCTGGCCTATCCGGGTTATGAGATATATGTTGACGCGGTTTCAGTGATCGAGACCTACGGGATGCTGACAGGCACGGTCACCGATGCGGTTTCGGGCGACTCGCTATCAGGCGCTCAGGTTTCGGTCTACACGGCGGGAAGCGACACATCGACCGCTACACCGGTCTTCGAGGTCACAACAGGGGCCGCCGGCGATTATGCGGCACCCGACTCCCTTCCGGTCGGACCATATGATGTCTATGCCGTCAAGTTCGGCTATCTCGACTTCACGGGCTACGAGATGGTGATGTCGGGCGCCAATATCTATGACTTTGCCATGACGCCTGCTCCAAACGGTGTGATATCGGGCACGGTCACCCAGGACGGGACCGGGATCGGACTGACTGCGACCATCCAGGTTTACCGCAGCGATGACATGTCGCTGATGACCACGGCGACATCGGACTCGATGTCCGCCGGGGCCTTCGTCACCGACCCGCTTCCCTATTTCACATATGTGTTACGGATCAGCGCCTATCACCATATCACGCAGAACAACTATCTCACGGTTAATGAGCCCACCGAGTACATCGATTACGAGCTCTTCCCCACCATCGGCAATATCCTCGTTATCGACGATATGGACGCCAAGAGCGTGCCGGATATCAAGTTCGATTCTGACGGCCAGCTCGTAAGCACCGAAGAGCTGGGCTACCCTGACGAAACCGCCCGGGCGAGCAAGGCGAAATCAGCTGCTGTGATCGCTGAGGATCTCATCGAGATGGGATACGATGCCATCACGGAGACCGCCGCGGCGACCGATCCTGTCACCTGGACCGACTATGACATGATAGTCTGGAGCTCGGGAGATGACATCTCCCCTGTAGACCAGGAATCCTACCGCTCGAGTCTCAACCAGTATGTCGCCGGCGGCGGCAAGCTACTGGTCGAAGGCGGGGAGATCGGCTATGACGCTGCCAGTTACCCGGGATATCCCAATTTCGCCGATACAACGCTTCATGTCACCACCTGGCACCATGACTCTTCCGGTGATTTGACTCTGGCACTCCCGGCGCACACCGTGGCCACCAGTCCGAATGTTCTTCCTGCCACAATGTCGGTGTCCTATGCCGGCTATGGCGACCAGGATGCCCTTACGCCGCAGGCGGGAGTGGAAATGGTCTATGACTGGAGCAGCTACAGCGGACAGGGCGGCCTGCTCGTTTACTACGAGGCGCCCGAAGACGAGAACGCCCAGATCATATTCTACTCTTTCTGCTATTCCAGCGTGATAGATACCACCGCGCGAGCGGAAATGCTCCAGAACACGATCGAGCATCTGATCGGAATAGACCCGGCCGCAGGGGTTGATATCACAAAGCCCGAAAGCCCGGTTGAGACTTTCCTGTCCCCCGCCCGGCCCAATCCCTTCACGGCTGAGGCCAACCTGCGGTTCGGGCTCGCGAGAAGCGCGAATGTCCATCTTGCGGTTTACAATGTGCGGGGCCAGGAGGTCGCCGTGCTTGCAGATGGGGTGCATCCGGCCGGCTACTATGAGATAAGCTGGAACGGCAAGGGAAGTGATGGAAGGTCTGTGGCGAGCGGCATCTACTTCTGCCGCCTGAGAACCGGTGAATTCATCACCACTCAGCGCATGGTCCTGATGAAGTAGAACGGAGGGCGTGCGGGCAAGGAAGCCATGCTGAGGAGGATGACCGTATGGCAGTGGACATCAATGTAGTAAGAGGAAAGATGGACGTGGCCGGCCTGGTGGGCCCGCTCTGGTGCATGGGCTGGCTCTTCACAATAGGCTTCACCGGCCTGCCCTTCTGGAAAGCCGTGTGGGCCATACTGGTGTGGCCCTATTATCTGGGATCGGCTCTCGGCCAGTGAGCCGGTCGAAATACCAGCTCAGGCACCTGACCGAGAGTCAGGTGCCTGAGCCCCTGTCTCCCTGCATCAGCCCCAGCTGAAGTAGATGAAGAGCCCGAGGTTCACAAGCGACAGCATAAGCTTGACGAACATCGCCGAGAGCTTCCCGACAAAGGCGAAGAAGCCCGTCTGCAGCGCGCGGTCGAGACGCCTGTAGAAGAGGTACTCAAACAGCACAGCGAAGACGAAGGCGCCGATCAGGCCGAAGATGATGCTGCCCACGAAGGGAATCACGAAGCCGCCGGCGATCGCCCCTGCGATGCCGCCAAGGAATGCCCCCAGCACCCCCCATTTGGTGGCCCCCTTGTGGGCCACATAGACCACGCCGAGGAAAGACTCGATTATCTCACCCAGGACGAGCAATACCGCCATCACCAGGATCCAGACCCAGCCCATCGTGGAAAAGCCCGTGGCGATGTCATAGATCAGGATCGCGCCGAAAGCGATCCAGCCCCCGGGAATGCCCAGGAATATGCAGACATTTAGAAGCAGGATGACTATGTAGAGAAGCACCAGGCCTATGTGCTGTAGCACCTCAACCCACACGGCTCACCTCCTGGGGAAACGCCACTATCTGAAGCAGAGTTTGCACTTGAAGTAGAGTCTACACTCCCCCACTGAGACATACAAGGACCGGATGCGCCAGTTCCGGTAGCACCGGGGACCGGATGCGCCAGGTCCGGTGGCACCAGGGACCGGACGCGCCAGGTCTGGTGGCACCGGGGACCGGACGCGCTCCAGAGTGCGAGATCCCCGGGGCAAGCCCGGGACTCCGCCGATCCTGATCGTTCCCCGGTTCCGGTCACTCCGCCTCAGGCGGCTGCAGGTGCTCCTTCATCCAGGCGATCCTGTCGGCGGGTCCCTTGAGCTTCCGGTCCCAGTCCGGAGCCGGCTTCCTGAAGTAGGACTCGTGGCGAATTGTCACGACGCCTGTGATGTCATCAAAGATCCGCCTGGCTCCGAACATCTGCTCGAAGAAGATGGGATAGTTGATGCGCGGCGAGAATTCAACCATCTCGTCCCTGTCCAGGCGCGTGAGAATGGCAGCGGTCAGGGCCGCCTGGTGCAGGAAGATGCGCCGCTTGATATCAGAATTGCACATCTCGACCAGCACAGGATCTCTGTAAAGCCTGATGAAGCACCTGAGCCAGTGTGACAGAAGGCCCTGCGTGGGTCTTACCACCATGCAGCCGGCATTGAAATACGGCCTGATGGTGTCCCCGTCTGCCGGCGTCACCATCGGGAAGAACGACGAGTCGGGCACCGCCAGCAGCTCGAAGACTCTTCCCCAGTACTCGTCGACCGGCTTATCGAAGAGGTTTCCGATGTTCTTGTGCATCACCGGCCGGTAGCCGAGGGCTATGCCCTCCGGAAGCATGAACTCCGAAGGTTCCTGGAGCATTATCGTGTCCTCGTCAAGCCAGGCCAGGACTTCGGCAGTCTCCCTGGCGCGGCCTTCCGCCCGCACGGAGGCAAAGACCTTCTCGGAGAAGTAGAAGTCTAGCGCGTCCTCAAGGGCCTCGCTCTGGCGAGGATCAACACCGAGGGATTCGAGGTTCTCGACCGCCTCCACTTCCTGCTCCAGGAGGTCCGGAGGCATATAGGCCCAGATCGGGGCGTCCTTGTACCTTCCGCCGAATGTCCGGATGCTTTCGGCCATCAGGAGCACATTCCGCAGGCTGCCGGCATCGCCGGCAAATGTCGCGAACACGATAGGCTGTTTTCCCGAGCCCCCCAGCGCGATGCACGGGAGAAGCGCAGCCAGAACAAATATCAAAGCCAGGACCTGATTCGTATCATTCATAGTATTCCACTCCTCCACTGACTCTCCTCTACCGATTCTAAGCCCCTGCCGCCGCACTCGCAAGCCCCCTCGAGGCCAGCCCCGGGGGGAAGACCTTCCCGGGTTGACTAACCCACGCGAATCACCCATCATTATGTATTGACCCTTTCATCACCGGGCGCCGAGACCCGGCGCTGCCGCCGCGCGTCTCGACCGGCGGCAAAGGGTCTAAGACCCCGAGGGCGAAGTGAAACGGAAGGAGTGCCCAATGATAAGAAGATGTGTTCCTGCGGCAGCAGTCCTGGCTGTGATGCTGGCCTCGACGGTCCCTGCGGCCGCTCAGAACATCGACGCAAAGGAATACTGGTTGGACAACGGGATGCAGGTCCTGATGGTCGAACGTCATGACAGCCCCACCATCATGACCGCGATTGTGGCCCGGGTCGGATCCGCGAATGAAATAACCGGCATCACAGGGATCTCCCATCTCTTCGAGCACATGATGTTCAAAGGCACAGAGACCATCGGCACCAAGGACATCAAGCGTGACCGGGAGGTGATGGCCAAGCTGGATTCCCTCAGGGCGCTGATGCGCAAGGAAGAGAACATCATGCGCGAGCGGATGAGGCGCGGGGAAATCGAGGACATGACTGACCCTGAGTCCAAGACCGCCCGTTACCGGGAGCTGGATGCCGAGTTCGACAAGTTGATCCTGGAGCAGCGCGAGCTGATAATCAAGGACCAGCTCAATGAGATCTACTCCAAGAACGGCAGCTTCTTCCTCAATGCCATGACCTCGGACGATATGACCATGTACGTGGTCCGGGTCCCCGTGAACAAGATCGAGCTGATGATGTGGTTGGAGTCCGACCGCTTTTCCAACCCCGTCTTCAGGGAGTTCTACTCCGAACGCGATGTTGTCACAGAAGAGCGCCGGATGGGCGTCGAGTCCACACCTACCGGCCTCATCGATGAGGACTTCCGGTCAATGTTCTGGAAGTCGTCCTCGTACCACTGGGACGTGATCGGCTGGCCCTCGGACCTGGCCAATATAACCCGGGAGCAGGCCGAGGCATACTATGACACCTACTATGCACCCAATAACCTCACCCTGATCCTTGTGGGCGATCTCGATCCCGATGAGATGATCAAGATGGTTAGGAGGTACTTCGGGAGGATCCCGCGCGGAAAGTCCGAGCCGCCTGAAGTCTACACTCTCGAAGAAAAGCAGTACGGAGAGAAGCGGCTCATCGCTGAAGCCGAAACCAGCCCCCAGGCCGAGATCTGGTACCACACCGTGGCCTGGAAGCACAGGGACAGCTATGCGCTCGATGTCCTCGCGGGCATAATGAGCGGCAAGACCGGCAGGCTCTACAAGAAGCTGGTGGAGGATGAAGGCATCGCGAAGAGCTCGGTGGAACAGGGCGGAATGCGAATGTTCGGGGGCGACGGCCTCGCGGTCAGCGCCCACCAGGAGTCCAAGAAACTCGCGGGCGCGTTCCAGGTCAGAGCCGAAGGGGTCTCCGGCGTTCGTGCCGAGCAGCTTGAGGAAGCGATGCTTGAGGTGATCGAGGAGCTGAAGACCGACCCCGTGACAGAAGAAGAGCTCCAGAAGGTCAAGAACCGGATCAGGGTCGATCAGATCCGCTTCATGGATATCATGTCGGGAATCGGCATTCTTTTCTATCTCGGGCAGAATGCCGGCTATGGCGACTGGACCGAGGCCAACAATGCTCCGGACAAGATCGACATGGTGACCGCGGATGACGTCCGGAGGGTCGCCAATAAGTACTTCACCAGAGACGGCCGGAACGTGCTGATCATCAACACCGAAGGCGGCGCTGAAGGTGAGGGCGCCGGCGGACAGGATCCCCAGATGGCCCAGGCGATCAAGATGATCAAGTCGATCGAGGACCCCGACAGGCTGGAACAGATGATAGGGATGTTCTCGATGCGGATGGACGGCGTTGAAGATCCCGAGGAGAAAGCCGCGATGGAGGAGCTCCTCAAGATAGCAAATGAACACCTCAAAGAGCTCAAGGCCGCCGAGGGCAAGTAGGGCCCGGCCGAAGGAGAGAATGATGAAGAGACCACAGGTTTCACGAGTCAGCCGTATCACAGTCCTTGTCGCGGTTCTCACCCTGGCCGCCCTGACACTTCCCGCGGCCCCGGTGGCAGCCGGTGATATAGTCGACCACCCGGACAAGCTCAAGTTCGAGGAACTGAAATACGACCCGCCCAGGCCCCAGGACTATCGCCACACTCTCAAGTCGGGCGTTACGGCCTATATCGCGGAGAACCGGGAACTGCCCACTTTCGACCTGTCGATCCTGGTCCGCACCGGAGAGATCTATGACCCGCTCGAGAAGGCCGGCCTGGCCAGGATGGCGGCTCATCTGATGCGCAACGGCGGAACCCGCGATATGACGGCCGGGGAAATCGATGAACGCGTGGCTTTCCTGGCCGGAGAAATTTCCATCGAGATGGATGCCACTGAGGCTGAAGTCAGGCTGTTCTGCCTTTCCAAGGACATCGATGAAGGACTGGACCTCCTGAAGAGGGTGCTCAAGGCGCCGGTGTTCGACCAGGAGACCCTGGACCGCTACCGGGCCGACATTCTCTCTGAGATGGAGCAGCGCAACTCCTCCAGCCGGGACATAGAAGTGCGGGAATGGTATTACCTGATGTACGGGGACAATCCCCAGACGATGCCGTACCGCCAGACCGAGGCCTCAATCAATTCGATCACCAGGGATGACCTGCTCGCTTTCCATGAGAAGTACTTCTTCCCGGGCAACTTCATTGTCGCCGTGTCCGGTGACTTCGAAACCGGCGAGATCATCTCCAAGCTGGACGCGATGTTCGATGGTTGGCCCGACCGGGACCTGGACCTCCCGCGCATCCCGGATGAGATACCCGGCCCCAAACCGGGGGTCTACATGGTCGATAAGGAGGATGTGAACCAGTCGCGGATCCGCCTGGGCCATATCGGGGTCAAGCGGGACATCCCGGACCAGTATGCTCTCCTGGTGATGAACGACATCCTGGGCGGCGGAGGTTTCACCTCCAGGATAGTGCGAAGGGTGCGCTCGGATGAGGGGCTTGCCTACAGCGCAGGCTGCAGGTTCGACCGGCCCGTCGAGTATCCCGGCACCTTCAGGGCTTATTTCCAGACCAAGCATGCTACCGCCGCCTTCGGCACGGCCCTGATCGTGGAGGAAATCAAGCGCATCCGCACCGAGAAGTGCGATCTGGAGACGGTCGAGAACTCCAAGGCCGGTTTTATCAGCGACATCGTCAATCCGTTCAGCAATAAGAGCATGATGGTGAGCACATTCGCCGATGACGACTACACCGGGCGTCCGGACGGCTACTGGCAGGACTATGCCGGCAATATGAGGGCGGTCACACCGGACGACGTTCTGGCGGCGGCCCAGAAGTATCTTCACCCTGACAAGCTGGTCTTCCTGGTGGTGGGCGACGTCGAGGCGGTCGAGCGGGGTTCGGACAAGCACCCTGAACGCTTTTCTGACTTTGGCGAGATCACGGTCCTTCCGCCCAGAGATCCGATGACGCTGGAGGTGGAGTAGCGCAGGCTCGGCGGCTGAGGCCGGGTGGCTGAGGCCGGGTGGCTGGGGCCGAATGGCTAAGCCTGAGTCATTGAGGCCGAATGCCAGAGGCCGAATGGCAGACCTGACCTGAGGCCTGATCCGGTCAGGAAGACTGCTTTGCCGACAGCGCATAGAGGCAGATTCCGGCCGCGACCGACGCATTGAGAGAATTGATGCGCCCGCGCTGGCCGATTGACACTATGTGGTCCGCATTGTTCAGGATATACTGGCCGACCGAAGTGTCCTCCCCTCCTATTACCACCATCACCCTTTCGGCAAGCTCCGCGCGGACGGTCCAGACATCGGTTTTGCCGCTCCCATCGAGGGCAAGCACCTGATAGCCCTGATCCAGCGCCGTGCGCACATAGGAATTGGCGGTCGCATCCTTGGCAATCTCCAGAAACTCCGTGGCGCCCGCCGAGACCTTGACCACCGATGGGTAGATGTCCGGGACTCCCCTGCTGGAGAGCATGACGCTGTCGAAGCCGAAGATCTCCGCGCTCCTCAGGATGGCACCGACATTGTGAGGGTCCTCCACATTGTCGAGCAGCAGCAGCCTCGGCCTTCCCCACATGGTATCCGACGGCTGATAAGGATAGGGTGAGGCCTTGAGGACGATTCCCTGGTGGTCCTTGCTGTGGCGGGACAGGTCCGCGAGCCGCTGCTTGTCAACCAGCTCGACGGGGACTCCTGACTTCTCCAGATAGGCGGCCAGCTTGCGCAGGCGGGCCTGATGAGCTGTGGCCCGGTTCAGATAAGCCTCGTACGCCTTCCGCCGGCCTGAGCGCACCACCTCGAACACCGGATTGATCCCGTAGATATATTCCCTGCTGGGTCTGGCCACTTGCGATTCCCCGGACGGTATGTCGCACCTCTTGTCTCGTTGGAGTCCAGATTAGCACACGTTGTGGCCCCGCGCCATTGTAATTCGGGCCTGATCGTGGTCTAATCACGAGGAGGCTCCCCATTGCGGAGTATCACGGAGTGTCCTGGTCTCTGGGAATATCCCGGCTTCTGCCGGAAAGGCTGGTGGCGCGGCGGCAATGCGTAAGAAAGTGGTCCTCGCACTGATACTGGTAGCCGGAGCATACTTGAGGCTCCACAACCTGGGCTGGGGGCTTCCCGAGATCTTTGAGGAAGCCACACCCTGGCGGCAGGCCTGGGAGATGTGGGGATTCGAGACGGGAAAGATCGACTTCAATCCCCACTTCTTTCACTATCCGGCCCTGAGCTTCTATGTCCAGTGGCTTGGCCAGGCCCTGATATATGCGGCCGGGAGAATATCGGGCGCGTTCTCCTCCCCCCGGGATATGCTGGCCGCGTTCGAGGCCAATCCCTACCGGTTCTTTGTCATGGGGCGGCTGATCACGGCTATGTTCGGGATCGCGTCGATCTATCTGGTTTACAGGCTCGGCAAGCAGCTGTACTCCACCTCGGCCGGTCTGGCGGCTGCCCTATTCCTGGCCTTCAACTTCTCCCATATCAGCCGCGGCCGGATGATTACCACGGACATTCCCCTGGTCTTCTTCATTCTGCTGGCCTTCATTCCTATCCTGAAGATCGCCGCTGAGGGGCGCCGCAGGCACTATGTCTTGGCCGGGATCTGCGTTGGACTGGCGACCGCGACGAAGTACCCGGGCCTGCTGGCCGCGACCGGCATCGCGGCCGCTCATCTCCACTATCATCTTTCGCGAAAGCAAACCTGGAAGCGGATAGTCCTCAGCCCATCTCTCTGGGCGAGCGCGGGGGTCGCGCTGCTGGCGTTTTTCGCAGTATCACCCTACTGCTTCCTGGATTACTCAGGCTTCTACGGCGATTTCCGCTTCGAGCAAACCCATATGGCGGCGGGGCATTTCGGCGCCCCTGAGCGCCTGTTTTCATATGGCGAGTATCTCCTTTCCATCATCCCGGCCACCCTTACATTGCCCATACTCGGGCTGGCGCTGGCGGGCATCGTCTTTGGTGTCCGCAAGGAACGCAATACCACCCTGATCTTGCTGCCGTTTCCACTAGTCTACCTTGTCGTGATCGGAAGATGGAAAACAGCGGCAGATCATTATTTCCTGCCGGTACTCCCTTTTCTGCTCCTGTTTGCGGCACTGCCGCTGTGGAAGATCTTTGAAAGGGCCACCCATCCGAGAAAGGACCTGCTCCTGGGCCTGGCCGCCTGCCTGTTTGTCCTGCCGTCCGTTCTCCAGATCCGCAACCAGTACATTCACCCTGAATTGACGGACAACCGGATCCTCGCCAGGGCCTGGATAGAGGAGAACATCGAGAGAGGAGCGGCGATTGCCAAGGAACCCATCACGCCCCGTCTGGACACCGACTCTTACCACATCTTTGAACTGCCGCTTTCGACACTGTATCCGGCCGAGACCGAGCCCTTCTACGACCTGAACCTGTACCGCGGTTTCGACTATGTGATCACAAGCAGCGAAGTCTACAAGCGCTATATGAGCAAGCCGGCAGAGTTTCCCGTGCACGCACGCTTCTATGATGACCTGAACGAGTCCGCTGTGCTCGTCAAACGATTCGATGACGCGACCGGGTCGGGCCCGCAACTGAACATCTACCGCCTGAGTGAACCACGAGATACCGGTGGTGAAGGTGGCCGTGGGGACCGGGCTCCAGCAGGCGACATCTCCCGCGAGCTCTACCCGAGACTGATGAACTCGGCAGACCCCGGGGCAAATGCGAAGCTGATTTGCAATCTGGCTATCGCGCTCTCGCAGAAACGCAGTTATGCACGGGCTCTCGAGCTCTACCAGCTGGCGCTTTCCGTGGATTCCACTTCGGCCGGAGCATGGCACAATCTTGGCGCGACCCTGAATTCTCTGGGCAGGAGCAGCGAAGCCGAACGGGCATTCCGGCGGGCGGTGCGCCTGGATTCGACATATGCAAGCTCCTGGTTCGGGCTGGGCCATATCCACAGGCTGGCCGGTGATCCGGCATCGTCCATCAAAGCATATGAGCAGGGATTGAAGTACGACCCGTTCAGGCTGGAGATCCTGAGGATGCTCAGCGAAGAGTACCTGAGAGCCGGAAGACCCGACGATGCGCTGAGGGCCGCGAAGACCGGCCTCGAGGCTTCCGGGGGAAGCCCGGAGTTCCACTTTGCCGCGGGCTGCATATACATGATCAAAGAGGACTTCGACAAAGCGGTCGCCTCACTCAAGGCCGCCCTGGATGGAAAACCCGATGATGGAAGATACGCATACAGCCTGGCCGGCGCATACTACTCCAGGGGGGAATATGACCGGGCGATGCAATACGCCCGCAGAGCCCAGCATCTGGGATACGACGCAAGTGATCTGGTGAATCTGATCGAGGCCGCCGCTCCTTCTCAGCGGGAATGATCCTGATCGCACCGCCTCCAGCTTTCCGGGAAGCGTCTTTCCCGCCGCCGGCCTTCCAGGAGGCGTCTGTCCCTCCCGGCGGCCTCGGAGTGCCGCCTATGGCCGCGGCAAGCTCCCGGACAGGGCAGATGCGAGTTCTTCGCTCAGGCGAGTCAGGGCGGTGTTCATCGCATAGACTATCGCTTCATAGCCTTTGCCTTCAACCTCGGAAGTGAGATCGGCCTTACCCGTGTCCAGGACCTTGCCGTCTCCGTCCAGGATTCTCCAGACCGCGGCGAGATTCACTTTCCCGTCGGGACGCTGCTCAAAGCTCTTCACATTGACCGTGATACGGTAATCGAACGGAGTGGCGACGCTCCAGGGGTACCCGATGACTCTTGCTTCCGGCAACAAGTCTGAGAGATTCTCGGCAAGCACCCGCACCATGGTCTCATCGAGGGGTTCGGCCCAGCGGTTGAACTCGGCCAGCCTGACCTCGCTCGCGCTGGTCCGGGTCACGATCTCCGGCCTCATAAGATAGTCCGGCAGGACCACCCGGCCCACGCCCACCGTGATTGACCGGCCATCCGTGGAGACCGGGCTCAGGCCGGGCGTGGGGCTCAACATGTAGTGCTGGGCCTGCTTTGAGCCACAACCATAGCATGAGAGCGCAGCCATGATCGCAATCAGGGCGGCGATCCGCCGGCACGGGAGTCTTCTCATAAGGGATACCTCCGCATTGTGATCTATTTCACTCAGTCGTCTTTGCCGAATATCACAGAACTCGGATTCTGCTCGAGCTCATCGGCAAGGTTGCGTATGGCCCTGGCGGCCTTCTCCAGTTCATTCATGGTCTCTCTGAACTCCATCTCCTCCACGGTGACGACATCGTCGACGCGGCTGAAGAGGGTATCCGCCCGCCGGGCGGTCAGGAGTATCGCGCTGGATGTCTGCTTGAGATTCGAAGATATCTCCGGGATCTCCGTGTTGAGATTTACCAGGAGCGAGTCCGTGGTAACCAGGACATCGTTGAGCCTGGCGGCCGCCTCCTTGAACTCCTCGATGTTCGCCAGGCTGTCCACGCTCGCCAGCAATGACTTGGTGGACTCGATCAGGCCCTTGATATCCAGGCCCTCGATCACCTCAACAAAGCCCTCGAGCGTGCCCTGGATCTTCTCGGTCCGCGTCGGAACCGAGGGAATCTCCACATAGTCGTCGGAGAAACCCATGAAAAGCGGTTCGGTGTCGGTGTAGAGATCCAGGTTTACATACTGTTTTCCCGTTACGAAACTGGAAACCCCGAGCTGAGCACGAAGCCCCCTGTCGAAAAGCTGGTTCATCACCTCAGCCGAGGTCTGGTCGGGGCTTTCGCTCAGGTCCATGATGGCATCAGACTCGACTTCCACGAATACCTCCGCATAGAACTCCCCGTCCGGGCTTATCAGCGGCTTCACCGTCTTCACCGAACCGATTGTGATACCCTTGACCTTGACCGGATCACCTGGGCTGAGGCCGCTGACCGAGCTCGGGAAATAGACCACGTACGTGTCCTTCTTAACGAAGTACTTCCCGGAGCCGAACACCATGAATACGATCACTGTAAGCACCAGTGCCCCGACGACGAAGCCGCCGATCAGCTTGGGATTGGCTTTGTGGGTCATAGTCTGCCCCTTCTGAGAAAGGCCTGCACCTTGGGGTCGGTGGACTCCTCAAGGAGTGTTTCTGGTTTCCCGGACGCGCTGATCGTTTTCGCGTCGGGATCGAGGAATATTGAATTGTCCGCGACCGCGAATATGCTCGCAAGCTCATGCGTCGCGATCACTATCGTGGTGCCGAAGCTGTCCTTGAGTTCGAGAATCAGGTCGTCAAGCCGTCGGGAGCTTATGGGATCAAGGCCCCCGGATGGTTCGTCGAAGAAGAGGATCTCGGGATCGAGGGCCATCGCCCGGGCCAGTCCGGCCCGCTTTCGCATGCCGCCGCTTATCTCCGACGGAAAGAAGTCCTCGAAGCCGGCCAGCCCGACCAGCGACAGCTTCAGTGAAATGATCTCCCCGATCTCCTCCCGGGACAGGTCGGTGTATTCCTGGAGCACCATCCCGACATTCTCGGCCAGGGTCATCGAGCTCCACAGGGCCCCGCCCTGGAACAGGACACCGGTGGATTTCATTATCTCATCCCGGACGTCCTGGCCGGCGGCCCAGAAATTCACGCCGTTTATGAAAATGTCCCCGGCCGCGGGCTCCATCAGCCCTATTATGTGGCGGATCAGCGTGCTCTTTCCACATCCGCTTCCGCCCATGATCGCGAAGATCTCTCCTCTCTTGATATCGAAGGTCAAGTCATGCTGGATTATGAAGT
>JASFOL010000002.1:0-15458 GCA_050116545.1 bacterium
AGCCGCGCCTGAATCAAGGCCGGGCGCCTGTCCCCCGGCTCAGGGTGCCTTAGCCTAAGCCCCGCCCACCGACATCTCGCTTATCCGGAGCGTCGGGCTGTTTGCGGCATGCCGGAAGAAGAGGTCATCTCCCACCAGGTCCACCGACTTGAGCATGTCGATGATATTGGATGCTACCGTTACGTTCCTCACGGGATGGGCGACCTCGCCGCCCTCTATCCAGAGGCCCTTGGCCCCGCTTGAGAAACCTCCGGTCGAGGGGTTTATCCCTGTCCACCAGCCGGCGAGCCCCATCAGCCAGAGCCCCTTATCGGTGGATTCCATGATCTTCTCCGGACTCGTCCCTCCTCGCTGGATATAGAGGTTGGAGGAGCCCACCCCCGGGAGCCCCCTGAAACCGGCCCGCCTGGCGTTCGCCGTGGAGGTGGCGCCCGCCTTCCTTGCCGATCTCGAGTCGAAGACGAAGGATGTGAGCACACCGTCCTGGAGAATCACGGTCTGGCGCGACGGTATGCCCTCGGCGTCGAAGCCCCGGCTCCCAACACCCCGGGCTATGGTCGCATCGTCCACCACCGTCACGAGATCCGAAGCGACCTTCTCACCCATCCTGCCTTCCAGCAGCGAGAGGCCGTCGGCTATATTGCTGCCATCGACCAAGGTGAAGAGATACCGCAGGATTGCGTATACAACATCGCGATCGAATATCACCATCGCATCCTGCGAAGGTATGGTTTTGGCGCCCAGCATGGAGGTGGCCTTCCAGCAGGCCCGGCTCGCCACCCTGGAGGGCGGATCGAGATTCTCGAAATACCTGCTCTCGGTGCTCTCCCCGCCGCTCTCCACCTCACCGTCTCTCTCGGCCATGACCGATACGCCGCACGAGAAATGCGTGGACTTTCCATGTGTAAAGACGCCATGGGTGTTGGCGACCACTGTTTCGGTCTCGCCGTCATCATAGGAAACCGATTCCATCCTGGAGATGGCCGGGTCATATGCGAAAGAGAGGGTCTCCATGTCTCTCAAAAGCGCGAGCTTCCGCTCGAAGGCGATGTCGCCGAAGCTCCCGTCATAGGTGTCCACTTCCGGACCGGACCCCGATGGCTCGGGCAAGCGGTTGGCCTCGTCGGGCTGGGATTCCTTCGCAAGGGCCACCGCCTGTTCGACACTTTCTTCCAGGGCCTCGTCGCGCAGGTCCGAGCTATGCACAAACCCCAGGCGGCCGCCGGAGATCAGGCGCAGGCCGAATCCGCCCTCGTCCATGTTCCGGAGGGTCTCAATCTCCTGGTCCCTGAGGTTGATCTCCAGTCCCTTGCTCTTCTGGATGAAGACCTCTCCCTCATCGGCTCCGGCCTTCTCTATCAGGCCAAGCAGGCGTTTCGCAGTCTCTTCGATACCCATCATGGCCTCCTAAGCTCTGCCGCCGACGGTGATGCCGGCTATGCGCAATGTGGGCGCCCCCGATGTGACCGGCACCCACTGGCCCTTGCCGCAGGTACCCGGCCAGAAAGCCTGGTCGCCGCCTACCATGTCGATCCGCTTCAAGACCTCCGGGCCATTGCCCATCAGGGTCGCGCCGCGAACCGGTGAGGTTATCTTTCCGTTTTCTATCAGGTAGGCTTCGCGCACCCCGAAGGTGAAGTTGCCGGTGGTGGTATCGACCTCGCCGCCGCCAAGATGCCTGGTGTACAGTCCTCTATCGGTTGCCGCTATGATCTCATCATGTGAATGCGGTCCGGGCCGGATGAAAGTATTGGACATCCTGACCAGCGGGAAATGCTTATATGACTGCCGACGTGCGTTCCCGGTGAGCTCCAGGCCGAGCTTGCGGGCGGTGATCACATCGTCCATATAGCCGCGGAGGATTCCCTTCTCTATCAGCACATTCTCCTTTGAAGGCGTCCCCTCATCATCATAGGTATAGGATCCCCGGTAATTGGGAATCGAGCCGTCATCGACAACCGTGACCAGGTCGGATCCCACCCTGGTTCCCACCAGGCCCGTGAAGAAGGAAGTGCCCTTCTCAACACCGTCGGCCTCAAGCCCGTGCCCAACGGCCTCGTGGAATACCACCCCGCCTCCCGAGCCAATGACCACCGGCATCTCGCCGCCGGGGGCGTCCACCGAGTCCAGCATGTCCACGGCCTGCCGCGCCGCCTCTTTCGCGGTGGCTTCGATGAAGTCCATGCTGGCGTACTCGAATCCGCGCTTGGCGCTGCGGCGCACATATCCCGGATGGCGCTTCTCGCCGCGCCTGGCCAGCGTGTCCATCGAGAGCCATATCAGCGGGATCTCCTGTTGGCCCCAGGCACCTTCGGAATTGGCGACGAAGGTCCGCCTCATTTCATCACTGTAGGTGATCTTGACCTGCTGGATCGCCGGGTCATAGGCCCTGGCCACCTTGTCCGCATAGGTGACCGCCTCGACCTTCTTTCCCGCGGGTATCTCATCCGGGGCCACCTGGTAGCCGGTGACCGTGGCGATGTTCCGCGGGTCCCGGCTCTTGACTTCCACCTTCCCACCCGAGCTTGCGACTCGTGAGGCCACGCCGGCCGCTTCCTCAAGATCGGCTTCATCCCAGGAATCACAGTACGCATACCCGGTCTTCCAGTCGCTTATCACGCGCACGCCGCCGCCACGGTAGACACCGTACTCCACCGAATCTACGGTGCCGTCAACCAGCGCTATGCCGGTCTCCAGCTTCTCCTCCAGAAAGACATCCGCATACTGGCCCCCGTTGGCAAGCGCCCTGGCGACAACCCGGTTCATCATCTCCCGCAGGCTTTCACTCGATGCGCGGGTCTCCGCGGCGAATGCGCCGGGCCTGCCCACAAGATCAAGAACAAGCGGAGACGCCAGTCCAAGAACGCTGCCCTTGGCCGTCACCTTGATGAATTCTCTTCGTTTCATTTTCGCCACCTCGCCGGTCACGTCCCGTCGCATGAGCGCGTGCCATCCCGGCACGTGTCTCCTCAGTACCTTCTATTCCAGAGCTACCACCTGCTGCCGGTCTCCATCAAGTTGAAAATCGCCTCCGGAGTTGCGATACCACCACGGGCGCCGATCGCAGTGCAGTTGAGCGCGGCCGCCGCATTGGAGAACTCAAGCGTCCTGGCAATGTCCCAGTCCTGCACCAGGCCATAGACGAAAGCCCCGTGGAAGACGTCTCCGGCGCCTGTTGAGTCGACACAATCCACCTTGAAGCCCCGGCTCTCGGTGAAGCGCCCGTCAAGCAGGCAGAGCGCCCCCTCCCTGCCAAGGGTGGCGATCACGCATCCGGGACCCATATCTGCTATCCGCTTCAGTGCTTCACGCAGGTCACCGGCCCCCGTGAACGCCTCGGGGAATCTGCTTGAACAGACCACATGGTCCGAAGCCCTCACCATATCCTCTGTCCCGGGCTTGACGGTCTCGGCATCGATCACCACGCCGACACCCTTCTCCTTCGCGATCCCGGCGGCGCGGGCGGCAGCGGGGGCGTCGTGGCCGTCCAACAGGAGGAAGCGCCCCCTGGCGATCCCATCAGCCGGCACATCCTCCGGCAGGGTCGCAATTCCATCGTCGCGCTTCCAGATGATGGTCCTCTCGCCGGTTGTGGCGTCTACGAGGATTATGGCGAACTGATTGCGCGCGCCTTCGACCCGCTTCACATAAGATAGGTCCAGCCCCTCCTTCTCTAAGTTCGAGAGCGAGAAATCACCCATCTCATCGCTTCCGACCTTGCCGATGTATGAGGCCTTGAGCCCCCATCGCGAACAGGCGACCAGCGCGCTCGCCACCTGACCGCCCACGGTCCGGTGAAACTCAACCATCCGGAGCTTCTCATCATAGCGGGGGAATCTGGGGATCACGCAGATATGATCCACGGCATTGAGGCCCATGCCCACCACGTCGAACTCATATGCACCGGACTCGGGTCTCAATGGCTCACCCTTTGAGGTCCGCGGCTGCGGGGTCAGGCTCGCACCTGGAATACACGGGCTTCATCACACCTTTCGCTCCGTCCATTTACCCATCCGGAACCAGATAAGAAGCATCACCAGATAGACTATATGCTGGAATATCATGATCATCCACATTACCCGGGGCGGAAGTTCAAGCAAGTAGACCGAGATCGCCGCCGCGGGAACCCATATCACCCAGGCGGTCAGAAGCCCCGTGATGGTGGGCGGCCAGGTATTGCCCGAGCCGTAGAATGCCGAGGACAGGGCTATGGCCACCGCCACGAAGGGCTGAGCCAGCACGAAATAGCGAAGCACGCCAGCCCCCACGGTCTGCACCTCCGGCGATTTTCCGAACACTCCCATGATCGACCCGGCGAAGATCGCCTCGGCTGCCGACAGACAGACCGCAATCACAAGCGCCAGCAGAGCGGCGTTGCGCGCGGTCGCGTATGCCCGGTCCGGCTTTCCGGCTCCAAGGCTCTGCCCGACAATCGCGGACGCGCCCAACTCCAGGCCGACCGCGAAGACTATGCCGAATTCGATGATTCGCATGCATATCCCGTATGAGGCCACGATGGTTGTCCCATAGGATGCGACGAAGATGGCGATCAGCCAGAAGGCGACGCTTCTGGCGATGGCCTCGAGGAAGGGCGGGAAACCGATCTTGATGATCTGCCACATCACGGCCGTGTCGAAACGGAACCCGGCGAACTGGATCCTCACGTGAATGCGCCCGAACCTCAGGACCAGGAGTCCCACTGTGACGGCGCAGACCGCCGAGGTCACTGTTGCGATCGCCGCCCCTTCCACGCCCCATCCGAACTTGATTATAAAGAGGGGATCGAGGCCCATGTTGAGCACCGTGGAGAAGAACATGATCAGCATGGCCTTGGGGGCGTCGCCTATTCCGCGAAGCGCCGTGTAGACCGTATAGGATGTGAACATGAAGGGCAGGCCTGCCATCAGGATCCTGCCATAGGAAGATCCAAGTTCCACAAGGGGCGGTTCATCGGTCATTATGCCCAGGACATATCTTATCACGAAGAGACCGATCAGCCCCATGGGCAGCCCGATCAGGAACTTCAGGACCAGGGTCTGCTCGATCGCAGTGCGGGTGCCGTCCAGGTCTTTCTCGCCGTACCTGCGTGAGATCACAGCCACGGAGCCGGAGCCCACCATGGAGTTGACCGAGCCCAGAACCCACATAATGGATCCGAAGAGGGTTATGGCCGCGACGGCCTCGGTCCCGATCCTGGCCACCCAGAACATGTCGGTGAGCTGGTAGACCACCATCGCGGCGAAACCGAGCATCGACGGGACTCCCATGTAGAGCACATTGCCCAGGATGCTCCCACTGGTGAGATCCCGCCCGGCTCTTGACTGCCCGGGCGGCTGCTCCGGCGGCCGCTCCGGAGTCCGCCCTGGCGATTGATCCGGCGATGGCTGCGGAGTCTGCTCCGACAGCCGCTCAGGAGTCTGGTCCGATGATTGTTCCAAGTGGCACCTCGAGGGGCCGTAAAGGCCTGGCCATAAAGGATTACGGACATAAGGCTTCAGGAAGGCAGAGAATACCATGCCGGCAGGGGCAGGTCAAGTTGACCGGCACGGGGTAACCGGAACGGGGCAACCGGAACGAGACGAACGGCACGGTGACCGAGAAGGTGGCCGGCCAGGCGAGAATGTCCCCGCTAATACGGAAGGTGGGGCCCTAAGACCCCACCTTTTCATCTCCGCTCGAGGCAGAAACTTGCCCTGAACCTACGCCCCAGGTCAATATCGAAACTGAAACAGATACCGTCCTATTTGATTGGCAACCGTTTTGGCCACAGGTGCTTGTCTTGCTCACTTCCCGCAGCCCGCCATTTGAATCGGCTATACCAATGATCCGGCAACAAATCGCCAATGCAATGGCAAGATTCTGCCAAAACCCGCAAGTCTTGTCAAGCTCTTTCTAGTGAAATTGAGGTAAAGAGGTTCGGATTTGCGGCGGTATCCCGGCTACTCAGGCCATCCAGTCGGGCTTGGCGCGGGGTGTGTACTTCTTTCCGTAGAAAAGGTCATCTCCAAGGAGCAAAGCCGGGGCAAGCCCGGGGTGCCTCGACGCCAGATGGGCAATCGCCCTGTGATACCATGATAGAGGCTTGCTCCAGGGGCATACCACCTGGCAGATCACGCACGCGGCGCCCGCCTTCGACCAGTACTGAAGGCACTTCTCCGGGTCCATCTTCCACTTCATCACGCCATTGGCTTCGGCCCTGGGGCCCTTCGGGATCGCTCCCACAGGGCAGCACCTGGCACACTTGAGACATCTCCCGCAGAAATCCTGCACACCTATGTCAACAGGCTCGTCAAGCGCCAGCGGCATATCGGTGGTCACGGTGGAAAGCCTCAAGTTCAGGCCATATTCCTTGTGAAGCAGGTGGCCGCTGCGGGCCAGCTCTCCGAGGCCGGCGTCCACAGCAACCGCAACCGCCAGCACGCCATAGTTCCTTACATGGTGAGCCCGGGCGGACCAGCCGAGACTGCGGATGAAGCTTGAAACCTGGCATGCGACCAGCGCGCTCCTTGCATAGATCTTACCGATTTCCAGATCAGAGGCATGGCCGGGACCGGTGCGCAGGACGGCGAGGTCCTGTGCGAAACCGAGCGCGACGGCACGGGGATGATCGATCTCGATCGGGTCTCCCCAGCGCCTGCCCTGATAGTGCTCCGGCATCCCCTTGAAGAGAGGCGGATTGGGGGCCTGTGACTCGAAGAAGGGCCGCGACCCTTTGTGGGAGTACACCCACTCCCGGCGAAGAGGGCCTATCCCCACCACGTCTGCGCCCAGAAACCGGGCGGCGCCCTTTACCAGCCTGGAGGCCTCCGCCTCGCTGAGATCCATGTGGCCCCTGGCCGGCACGCCATCGACGCAGTCCGGGAGCCCGAGATGCGCTATCGAATCAAATCCCGTCTGGTAATAGGTGCGCCCCCAGGCGGGTCCCGACCTGTCCAGCTTGTCATTGATGAAGCGGGAGAGCACATCGTCCACCGCCTTGAGGTGGGGGTTCTTCTCATGGTAGAGGATCTCTTCGGCGGAGCCGGGAATCAGCGCCTCCCGGGCGAAGACGGTGTCGCGCTCGTCGAAGCGCTCGACGGGACCGACTATGTCATAGGTTGGCTTGCGCACGGCAAGGAGAATACAGAAATCCCCCTTCAGGGTCAAGCCGCTGGAATACCGGGGCCGTCGCCGCTGCCGGCGCTGTCACCGGCGTCCGACCTACCGGACCACCACGACCTTGTTGGACCGGCTGAAGCCTTCGGCCTGCATGCTGATGAAGTAGATGCCCGAGGCCAGCCTGGGTCCATAGTCCAGGTTGATCGAGTACTGTCCCGGCTCATAGACCGAATCCGCGATTGTATCAACCACCCGCCCGTTGACATCATAGAGAGAGATCTTGACCCTGGACGGACGCGGCACATCAAAGGCGACCCGCCCTGTGGCCGAAAACGGATTGGGGCTCACGCCGCGAAGCGCGAAACTGACGGGCCTGACTTCCAGGTCCTCGTCATCTATGTCCACGGACGCGAAGTCGTCCGTCACGTTGACATCATCGATATACCATCCCTCTTCGCGGACGGACCCGTCTGAGCCGAACCTGAACCTCACCCGGGCCGGCCCCTCATAGGCGGACAGGTCAAACTCGACCTCTTCCCATCCGGAACTCGTGGCGAAGCAGGGTGTGTCCGGATCGAACGGGCTCGCGGTATTCGGCTGGATCAAACGGTGATAGCCGCCCACCGGCGTGATCTGGCTCCAGGTCTGCGAGCCGTCGGTGGAGATCTCCACTATCCCGCCGTCCCAGGCATAGGTGGCACTCGCCAGCTCGGCATCAATCCACTGCCAGAAGGTGAGAGTCGCGTCGGGACCGAGGCAGAGCTCCGGCGTGACCAGAGCTCCATGCGCGTTATTGGAATAGCTCACGCTGCCCGCGCCACCAAACTTCCAGGAATAGGTACCCCCCGCGGTGTTGTTGCGATAGTCCTCAAGGTGCCACTCATCCACGTAGCCGTCATTGAAATCTGCGGAACTCCAGCCGGTCTGGGCCCCCTCGAAGTCGTCCGCGAGCGAGCCTCCCACGCCGATCGAGAGATTGTCGCTGGCCTGCCTTCCATTGGCCAGCGTGATCTCCACACCGAAGTCTATCTGATGGAAATCGGGACATTCGAGCGCCACTTCAAACAAGAAGGCGGGCAAAACCTCGTCCTGGCCACTGCCGCCAATCTGGGCGACATATGCGCTGTCACTGAGCAGGGTCACATAGGGGTCGGACTCGGTCAGGATGACGCTCACGCCTTCAGCGCTTCCCGAACCCGCGTTCCCGATGGTAAGCCTCAGCTCTATGGTCTCACTGGGCATGATGCAGCCGTCCGCGTTCCCGTAGAGGGTGTCGGCAACCGAGAACTCCGCCAGCGATAATACCGGCGCGCTCACCATCAGTGAGTAATGCTTGACCAGCGTGGTGTCGGAGTGGGCGATGTCCATGGTGAAGTCGACCACATGAGAATCGGGGGCGGCTATGTCCACGTCATAGGCGAAGTCCCAGCCCGGGACCGGCGCCGCGCCGGGGGCTATGTCACCGTAGCTGCCGGTCGAATCGATCAGGCTTATATAGGGATCGGTGCAGACAAGTTCCGCCGTCACGGTCAGCGCGGTGTCCTGGCCCACATTGGCCAGCACCACCAGGTTCTCGATGGTCTCGCCGGCGTCGATCACGCCGTCGGAATTGCCCAGGCTTCCCCCCGCGCTGTCATCATCGATGCCAACGCTGTCGATCACGACGACCGCATGCGAGGCGACGATGACCGCCACTGTATCCACTGACGGATAAAAGTCGTGCGCCGAAACCGTCACCAGCAGCGAGCAAGGATCGGCAGCTCCCGGATTGACATAGGCACGTCCGGCGGCATCGGTCAGCGCCATGTGATATGTGTCATCATTGAAGATGCTGACCCTGGCTCCCTCAACCGGGCTTGCGCCGTCGGTCACATCGACCTCTATCTCATTGTCGCCCGCATAGATCACGTCCGGTGCGGTGACCGTAAGGGTGCCGGGAGTATCGGTCCAGATATCCATCGCGGGATCGCCCAGAAGTACCAGCTCATAGTAGACCCACCTGTTGGGACCGATGTCCACGAAAGGTATATTGTCCACCTTGGAGTCGTCATTGGCCGGACCTATGGCGGTGATCCCCTCGCCGAAGACGGCGTCAAAGAACTGCCTGTCATAGTACTGGTTGGCTCCGTCGGTGCTCGCATGCTGACCCCAGCCGTACCGGGTGCAGCCTATGAAGGCGACCGCCCCATTCTCGATGAACATGAAGTGCTCACCCAGGCAGTCGTCGGTATACGTCCTGCTGGAAGTCCTGTTGTCGAATGATCCCGAATAACAACCCTGGGTGTACAGGATGAAGTAGGAATTTGAGACTCCGTCATTGGTGAACCGGGTTTCCACATCCGAATTGTACATTCTGAAACCATAGGTCACGTCGGAGTGGCCCAGGTGATTGACCAGGTGAATTCCCCCATTCAACAGCGGGATCAGGTCCTCCTTGTCCCAGCTGGCGGGATCCAGGTCACGGTCATAGAGCGTGTTCACCGTGAACGACGGCGGGAAGCCCACGGTGGTATAACCGTGAGTCGCCGCCCCGTTCTTGATCTCGTCCTTGTAGTCGCCGCCCCAGGTTGGATCCGACCAGAGAAGCTCTCCGATCATCTGCCCGACCTTGATCTGGCTCACCACCGGAGCGGTCTCATATTTGAGGATCTTATTGACGTAGTTCGCGGCCTCATCCGCCGTGGAAACCGCGGCCCTTCCCACCGAGACTTCCGGTATCAGGTCGGCCTCGTCGGCCTCTCCCCAGAGCCCATCACCGTCGGTGTTCCAGTTACCGTCCAGGGCCGCATAGTAGAGATCCGAGGCTATGTCATCGTCGGTGTATCCACCGCCGGCATCGGCATAAAGCCCGCGATGCGGTATCTCACCATCATCTCCGGCCAGCAGGACAAACTCGGTATCCCAGTTGAGATAGGCGTCCTTTATGAAGTTCCTGATCTTCTCCTGCAGATCCGCGCCCGAGTAATTGAAGTTGATCGAGCCGATATTGACGATCTTGCCCTTCAGGCCCATCTGCTCACGGTGGATCCTCAGGGTTTCGAACGTATCGATGAAACTGGAGTGAGTTATGATCACATAGGGATAAGTGTCTTCGGGATCGGTCAGTGAGGTGCCAAGAACCGGTGAACGCGCCATGCTGTAAGTTGACGCGGCCGAGACATCGTCCACCATCCGGCTGAGCGCCTGCAGGTCCCGCTCCGAGCCCCGCCTCAGCGTCGTGGACGATGAAAGCAGGCCCGCGGGACTGCCGGCGGTCTCTATCGTGACCTCAACTGAGGATGAGAATTCAAGGCTCCTGGTGGAGCCCACATAGGCGGCCGGATAGACCCTGAGAAACGCAATCCGGTAACCCCGGAAAGTCTCGGTGGTAACGTGGACGGCCCTCTCGGCGGGAAAAGCCGTCTGGCTGTCATATATCGACTGCTCCGGCGCCGTGCGCTCGGCGCGCTTAAGGCTCAGAGGGGACTGCTGCTGTGCCCATTCGAGCGGAAGATCAAGCGCCATCTCCGTCTCGGAAAGCAGGCGAACCCTGACGGCGGCCACTTCCTGGCCCTGAGGCAGCAAGACCCTCATGCCATAGGCCGGAAGCCTCGGCTCCCCCGGGTTACCCACTTGCTGCAGGCCGTCGATCGAGACCGAGCATGTGGTCTCCCCGTTCTCGATCAGGGGCTTGGCGAAGTCCAGGCGCTCGACGATGGTATCGGCCGCAGCCTGATGGACGGCGACAATAGACAGGGAGATGCAGAGCAGCGAAATCACGAGAAGATGTTCTTTCCCCACTACTTCCTCCTTAATATTTGAACAGCATTTTTGCACAAAAGAGCGGGCTCCATTCCCCCGCTCCTGCAAATATTCTACCACAGCCGCAGGGGCGATGTCAAAGCATTTCGGGCGGTCCGGAACGCGGGTCTGAGCTATCTCTGTCATCTTACAAGCATGCTTGCGCTTTGTGACAGATCTTCCGGGAACCCGTTGAATCTTTTCATCTCACCCGGCCCGGTCACGCGATTTGACCCAGAAACAGGGCTATGCGCCGAACCAGGTGATGGCCGGCCGGCGAAAAAGTGCGAGTGGGCGTTATTGAGCCTCGAAGCGCTCGAGCTGCTCCCTGAAGTATGAGCTCTCGGGATCGATCTCGATCGCGCGCTTGATCGTGGCCACGGCATCCCCGGGCCGGCCGTCCCTGAAATATGCCTCGGCGAGCGTATCCAGAACATTCGCATCCTCGGGATCGAGGGCGACCGCACGCTCCGCTGCCTCCACGGCCTCTTTGATGAACACGTCCGCGGTGGCACAGAACCAGGCCAGGTTGTTGAGCAGAGAAGCATCTGCGTTCTCGTCGGCCAGCACGCGCATGAGCGTCTCTCCGACGCGGCTTCTCTCCAGCGCGGCCATCGCCTCATCGCCCAGGCTGTCATAGCGAGCCGCATAGCGGATATGGGCACGCAGCAGGTCCGATCCCTCGTGGATCCTGTAAACCCTTATAAGCTCGTTTATGGGATCGGTGTGGTCCTCGACCCTTAGATCGACATACCGGTAATTGTATTCGGGATACTCATCACTGGGACGCACCACCAGAATCGCAGCCGACTGCATGCCCCGCCTGTCTCCCCCTGCGGCCTGCGCTGCGACCAGGGCCGACAACAGCTTCTCCGAGAGTTCACCCTCGGTCTTCTGGAACGCGGCGGCCATGCCCTCGACCACCTTTTCTGAGACCAGGATATTCCCCTGGCAGGCGAAGTTCTCGCCGACGAGGCCTCCCGCCCAGTCCAGGCAGCGGGAACCCGTGTAGTTCACCCCGTTCCCATCGGCGTCGATCACCGCAAGCTGGCGGTCCTCCCTGCCCTCGTCGGACTCAAGCAGAGCCTCCAGCACCTGGCTGCCGGGCCTGCCCGAGCGGAGGAGCTCAAGCCCCCGCGGACCGAAGCTCTCATTGGTACTGGCCTGCGTGGCGATCGCCCCAACACCGGCCTCGGCCCAGGCGACCGCGGCGCCAACCCCGAATGCTCTGGACTGGACCGCCACACCCAGCTCCTGAGTCACCGGGTCGAAGGCGACGATCGAGAATGTGCCCACATTGGCATCGCCCGCAAGCACGGCGCAATGGGAGAGCGCAAGGAATAGCGGCATCAGAACAAGCGACACCACACCAAGCGGTGCCACACCGAACGCCGCAACCCGGAGCATCCCGGACACAGTCGTCTCCGGCATCAGAACCCTCGCCATCACCCGGAACATCCTCATCATCTTAGGCCTCCTCGGGATTGGGTTTCACAGTCTATGTCCAGCTTCAGCAGTTCCTTTTCCAGCGAGTAGAGGTTGACGACATCGTCTTCATTGTAAGTGAGCAGGGTCGCGAGCGACTCATCACATCCGGCCTCCCATTCGGCCCAGAGCCTCATCGCGTCCGCACCCGTGATGCCTCCCACCTGGCGCCCTATGCCCAGCACCTGCTCCACGATCTTGAGCCCGCCATAGAGGCCGTGCCTGTGGCAATGGTCCGCGAGGTCGCGGCTCTCGTAAAAATCCCGGAGGTTGACGCCCAGCACACGGTCGATGACCGGCAGGTCAAAGCGGTGGCCCCAGAATGTAACGATCTCATCGGTTCCGTCGAGGGCCTCAAGCAGGGCGGCGCGGCTTATCTCGGGGAACTTCAGCTGGATCAGCGTGTCGGGCGGGCGGAAGATGCCCACGATGGTGATCTCCCCCGAGTAAGAGGTTTCGATGTCAAGGTAGGCGCGCTCAGGCACGGTTCAGCCTTTTGATATGATTACGTAAGTATTGATATAGGCCCGCATCTTCTCGATCACTTCAGTTGGAAAGCCTCTCGCGGCCATCGGGTGTTCGAGACACACATAGTCAAAGAGGACATGCGGTACCAGGTAGCCCTCATCCGCCACCTTGCTCATATGATCCAGGTATCCGGAGTCACAGACCGAGGTGTCGATCTGTGCAAGCACCTGCCATGCGGCCGTCAGCGACATGTAGCAGTCGATGTCCTCCTCATAGGTGGGCGCATACTTCACCTCGCCGGATTGCTCCCTGAACTTGCCTTCATAACGCCAGACAGCCCTCTGCGAGGCGAACACGATCCAGGCGGTCGCCTGGGTCGGACATTCTTCGAGTGAACTGTCGAGCACGAGATCATAGTGGCGGCCCCTTTGCTTCCTCACCATCCCCAGCACCGGAAGTTCATGGTCGGCGACATCGAAGCTCTCCACGCTCCCTATCATTTCCAGAGTGCTCCATGCGTCCAGGTTGTAGCGGTTGAAAATCACGGCATCGACCAGAGCTTTCTTTGCCTGCTCGATCTCCCCCATATACATGTAGCACCGGGCCAATCCCAGGAGCGCCTCCGAGTCGGTCACATCCCAGGTGACCACCCGGCTGAAGAGGCTCCTGGCATCGTCCAGCCGTCCCTGAAGAATCAGCAGGTTTCCAAGCAGAATATACGGGGGCCTGTAAGTGGGGTCGGCATCCATCGCCTTCCTGACATGCGCGATGGCCCTCCTTCTGTAGCCGGCATCATACAGGTTTGCCGCCCTGTCATATTCCAGCGCGGCAAGTTCCCTCGGTCCGGCGCCGTCAAGCCTGCCGGTATCCAGCAGGGCACGGCCGGAGCTTCTGTAATCCCACTGGAGATAGGCTTCGGCGCGGTCGGTCTGGATGGAGTCCGCGAAGTCCTCGAACACGATGCTGTATATCCGGGGCGAGTTCTCGATGATCTCAACCGGATTCCCATCATAACGGGACCCGGTCTTGAGGCTGGGGCCGCAAGCCCCGGCGGCCAGGACCACGCAGACCAGGCAGGTCACCGCGGCAAGGCGCCACGGGGCAGCCGGGCGGAGGGGCCTCGGAATGGCCGTGCATGCCCGCCACGCACCTGTATGGCCGGGGCGTCCCGGAATGGCTTGACGGTTGATTTGGTATCGTTTCATAATTAGCTTACCCGTAGGGTTTTTGATCAGTTAGGCTGTTTTGACCCGTTACGCTAGGATAAGTGATTCATCTTGAGAGCTAAAGCGAATTCTTGTTGCCCACAGGAGTGAACACATGAAGACCACGATACTCGCGCTTGTACTGATGCTATTGCTGACCGGGGCTCTTTACGCCCTGCCGAAGATGCCTGTTGTCGCGGTGCACCTGGAAAAGAGCTCGATGCGCAACTGCGAGAGCTCAAGGCCCCTTCCGGCTCTTCAGGATGTCAACACCACCTATCAAGGGGTGGGCGAGGTCGATGCGCTCATCATACTCTACAACTTCACCGAAACGCGGGGCTTCTCGCTGGCGCTTAGCTGGCCCGAGGCATGGGGCATGGGACGCTGGACCGATTGCGGCGACCTGAACATAGGGGAGATTTCCAATTCAGGTGATCCGGCGGCCTTGATCTGGAATGGGTGCGTCAGCGACAGCACCCCGCTTCTGATTGGCTGGCTGACGCTCACCGTATCCTCTCCCGGGATGATCGATGTTCTGCCCACTCCCAATGATGGCGTCGTGGCGATCCTGAATTGCGATGAGGTCACCCCGGCGATATCCGAGGCCATGATCGTGCTGCGTGGAGGGGCCGGTGGCCTCAAGGGAGATGACCCTGCTATAGCCGCAGCGGCCACCAACAGGAACTGGTATATCAGGCCGGATGGCACAGGGGATATGCCGAGCATACACTATACACTCAGGCATGCAATGCCCGGAGACACGGTGTTCGCGGCCGGAGGTCATTATCAGGAGCACATCGTGCTGCGCGCCGGCGTGACGGTCCTGGGCAGCTATGATGATGACTTCGCCGTGAGGGACCTTGAAGCCACACCGAGCGTGATAGATGGTGCCGGGCACCAGATCGCGGTCGAGGGAAACTTCGGGGAGGACACCACCACGGTGTTCGACGGGTTCGTCATAACCGGCGGCTCGGGCAAATACGGGGCGGGAGTGGTGCTCAGAAACGGATCGTCTCCCCTGCTCAAGAATCTCATCATTCACTCCAATAGCGCCACCTTTGGGGCTGGCATATTCTGCCTGTCTTCCTCACCGGTGATCCGCAATGTCCTGATCGCCGGATGCGAAGCCAGCAGAGGTGGGGCAATATATTGCATGGTCGGGTCCTCTCCCCTTATAGTCAATTCAACTCTGGTCGACAACCGTGCCGATCTAGGTGCCGCTCTCGCCATCCTGGACGGCTCGTCTCTGATTATCGACCGCTCGATCCTCGCCAACAACTCCGGGAGATCAACCATCTTCGCACAGGGGGAAGGCGCCAAGTTGATTATGACCTGCTGTGACCTCTGGGGAAGCACCGGCGACGACTACGGAGGCACTGCCGAGAAGGGCTCGGAGCTCAGAGACAATGTCTTCGTCGATCC
>JASFOL010000003.1:0-15340 GCA_050116545.1 bacterium
GTCATAGAAGGGTGTCTTCTTGAGTTCCAATTTACCTCCCCAAACATGTTAGGTTACCCTGCCCGAGGTCTTTGCGCAAGAAGTGAAAAGCTGCTTCCCGGTCGGCGCTCCCCCCCCGCGGCTTCCGGCGCCGCCGCCGGGCCATCATTGGGCGGCTTCGCGGCGCGGTCACCGGACCGCCTTCCGCCCGCGCTTCTTGCCGGCCTCCTCACTGAAGATCCGCCGGAGCACTTCACCCGTGTAGGACTGCTTGCACGCGGCAACCGCTTCGGGCGTACCCTCGGCCACAATTTTGCCTCCACCGTCGCCCCCCTCGGGGCCCAGGTCAATTATGTGATCGGCGACCTTGATGCAGTCGGGATTGTGCTCTATCACGATCACCGTGTTTCCCTTGTCCACCAGGCGGTTGAGGACCCCGAGCAACATCAGGGTATCCTCGAAGTGGAGCCCGGTGGTGGGCTCGTCCAGGATATAGAGGGTGCTTCCCGTGCCCACCTTTGAGAGCTCGCGGGCCAGTTTCACTCGCTGGGCTTCTCCGCCGGAAAGCGTGGTCGCCGGCTGGCCCAGTTCGATATAGCCCAGCCCCACCTCATAGAGCGTGTCCAGTTTGCGCTTGATTGGAGGTATGTTCTGGAAGAACTCCCTGGCCTCGGCAACCGTCATCCTCAAGACCTCGGCGATGTCGCGTCCCCGGTACTTGATCTCCAGGGTTTCCCGCTCATAGCGGCGGCCCTTGCAGACATCACATCTGACATAGACGTCGGGAAGGAAATGCATCTCTATCTTGGTCACGCCGTCGCCCCGGCATGCCTCGCACCGTCCGCCCTTCACATTGAAGCTGAACCTTCCCGGCCGGTAGCCACGCATCCTCGCCTCGGGAACCTGCGCGAAGACATCCCGTATGGGAGTGAAGAGCCCGGTATAGGTGGCCGGGTTGGACCGGGGCGTTCTCCCGATCGGCGACTGGTCGATGTCTATCACCTTGTCGATCTTGTCGGTGCCCTCGATCGCGTCATGACTGCCGGGCTCATCCTTGGCCCTGTAGAAATGGCGGGCCAGGGAGCGGTAGAGGATCTCGTTTACCAACGTGCTCTTTCCCGAGCCTGAGACACCGGTCACGCATGTCAGCGTGCCCAGGGGAAACCTCACATTGAGATCGTTCAGATTGTACTGGCGGGCGCCCCTTACCATCAGGCTCTCGCCGCTCCCCTCACGCCTGGACTCGGGAGTGGCGATCCACCTGTCGCCTGCCAGGTATCTTCCCGTCAGCGATTCCCGCTTCTTCTTTATATCCGACGGCGAACCGGCCGCCACCACCCGCCCGCCGTCCTTGCCCGCGCCCGGGCCCAGGTCCACCACGTGGTCGGCGGTGAGGATGGTCTCGCGGTCGTGCTCCACCACGATCACGGTATTGCCCTGGTCTCTCAGCTTCTCAAGCGTATCCAGAAGCCGCCGGTTGTCCCGCATGTGAAGACCTATGCTGGGCTCGTCCAGGACATAGAGAACCCCCACCAGGCTGGACCCGATCTGGGTGGCCAGCCTTATGCGCTGAAGCTCTCCCCCGGCAAGGGTGGAAGCGGTCCTCTCCAGCGTCAGGTATGAAAGCCCCACGTCGGCCATGAAACGCAACCGGTCTCCTATCTCTTTCACGATCGGAGTCGCGATCCTGGCCGGGGTGCCCTTGAACGTGAGGCCGCCGAAGAACTCGATGCATTCGCCCACCGATGAAGCCGTGACTTCGCTTATCGACCGCTCGGCGATCTTGACCGCGAGGCTTTCGGGGCGCAACCTGCTTCCATCGCATGATGGACACGGCCGCATCGCCATGTACTGCCCGATCCATGAGCGTATGTCATCGGAATCGGTCCCGGTGAACCGGCGTTCCAGGTTGGGGATCACACCCTCGAAGGGTGAGAGATATTCCGAGGACCTGCCGCGGCCCGATCTTATCTTGAAGAGTATCTCCTCATCACCCGTGCCGTAGAGCAGCACCTCCCGGTGCGCTTTCTTAAGCCTGTTCCAGGGTCTCTTGAGCGGAATGCGGAAGCGATCGACCACCGCAAGGACCATTGCCCAGGTGTACATGTTCCGCTTCTTGCCCCAGGGCTCTACCGCGCCGTCCTCGAGGCTCAGGCTCTCGTCCGGAACCACAAGAGCGGGATCCACCTCGAGCTTCCGGCCCAGGCCGTCGCAGTCGGGGCAGGCCCCATAGGGGCTGTTGAATGAAAACATCCGGGGTGAGACCTCGGGGAAACTCACTCCGCAGTCGACGCAGGCGAAGAGCTGGCTTAAGACCAGATCCTCGGCGTTTCCCAGGTTGACGACCGCCACGCCGTCGCCGTGCTTGAGAGCCGTCTCCACCGAATCCGCAAGCCGCCATCTCACGTCGCCCACCAGCTTCAGCCGGTCGACGACGAGTTCGATCGTGTGCTTCTTGTTTTTGTCCAGATTGACTTTCCTGTCAAGGTCACGGATCTTGCCGTCGATCCTCGCCCTGACGAAACCCTCTTTCCTGGCTTTGGCGATCAGGGCCTTGTGCTCGCCCTTGCGTCCCCGGATCAGCGGTGCCATTATCTGGACCGAGGCTCCCTCACCCGCCTCCAGGATGCGGTCGACCATCTGCTCCGCGGTCTGTTTTGATATGGGCTTGCCGCATTGGAAACAGTGAGGCGTTCCAACCCGCGCGTAGAGAAGTCTCATATAGTCATAGATCTCGGTGATGGTGCCCACGGTCGAGCGGGGGTTGGTTCCGGCGGTGCGCTGCTCGATGCTTATCGCCGGCGAGAGGCCTTCGATATAGTCCACGTCGGGCTTCTCCATCTGCCCGAGGAACTGGCGCGCATAGGTGGACAGCGACTCCACATACCTTCGCTGGCCTTCGGCATAAATGGTGTCGAAAGCCAGCGAAGACTTGCCCGATCCGCTGAGGCCCGTTATTACGGTGATTTTGTCACGCGGTATTCTGACATCTATGGATTTGAGATTGTGCTCTCTCGCGCCTTTTACGACTATGTAATCCTTGGGCATCAGGGTTCCTTCTCAATTTCGATCAACCTTTCCTGGGAGGCCTTGCCCCAGTCGGTCTCTGTTCCGAAGCGGCGGACATTGTCGCGGTAGATCTTCAGCGCGTGGTCCTCCAGGCCCGCCTTCTCACATTCGAGGCCGGCGCGGAAAGCGGAGGTTCCCGTCCACGGTCCCCCGTCCGGGAACATGAAGGAGACCCTGAGGAATTCGCACGCCGCCCTCTGCTCGTCTCCCATCTCCGCATAAGACTCTCCCGTCCAGTACATGGCCTCGGCGGCGGTCTCGGCGGTCTCCGCATACCTCAGAAGCCCGGCATAGACCTCGATCGCGTCTTCCGGCCTGCCCTCGGCCTCCAGGGAGAAAGCGCACCGCATAAGCGAACGCTCAAACCTGTCGGAGAACGGGAATGTCATGGCATGCCGCCAGAAGGCGTCCGCGGCATCACCCGAGCGCTCGGCTTCCTCGAGCGCCAGGGCGCGGTTGAAGATCGCATTCTCCACGAGAGTGGCGCTTCCGGAGTGAGATGCCAACTCGAAATAGGCCGCCGATGAATCGTACTTCTCCAGCAGATAGTAGGTGGTGCCGAGCTTGAAACAGGTGTCATAATAGAGATTATCGTAGGAGTCCGGCCCGCCCTCGCCGGGCTCGGGATAGCCGGCCTCTATGAGATGAAAGACGGTCGCTGCATCGCCGGGCTCGCCGTCCACAAGCTTCTGGATACCGTGCCGGTATATCACTGCCGGGGGAACCCCGTGGCCGGATCCCGAAGCCAGCATGCTGTCCAGGTCCGCGGCGGCCGAGTCGGTGAGACCCTCCCGGTACATCAATATGTACGCCCGGGCATCCAGCTCTTTCATGCCCGCCTCATCCAGAGGGAAGCGCTCCTTGAATCTGCCGGCCTGGGCCGAGCAGTCTCCGGGCGGGCCGCTTGCGCAGGCATGACGCGCCCTCTCCCGAAGCAGTCTGAAAGCCCCGTAGATGTCGGCGCAATGGGTCTCCCCCACCTCCAGCACCTCGAGCACGCTTTCCGGATCGACCTCTTCCGCAAGCTGCCCCTCAAAGAGCATTGCATCGCAGGCGAGGTCCGGATCCCCGGCCCTTGTCTCGTGGGCCAACACATCCAGTCCCATCCCGGCGTAACCCGAGCCGGCAAGCCGGCCTGCCCTCAGGATTCTGACCACGCCGCCGAGGTCATCCCTGATCCCCGGGAATGCAGAATCCAGGTAGACGGAGTAGTCACCCGCCGGACCGGTGTTGCCGTCGGCCGCGCCGGTGCCACCCGCACCGGTGCCGCCGGAGGTTCCTCCAACCATGCCGCCGCGGGATCTGCCGCCCATGCCGCCGGACGCATAAGGCGCATAGGCCAGGAGTCCAAGTCTCAGTTTCACCACTTTCAGAAGCGACGGGGAAAGAAGTCTTATGAGCATCTCACGGTACACTGCCGCCGCCGATTCGGTGTCGCCCACAAGCTCGTGGCAGGTCGCCAGGCTCATCAGCGCGGGCGTGTGCTTGCCGGCTTTCACATAGTGCCCGGCGGCTTCGGAGGCCCCGCCCGAATAAAGATAGCAGTCTCCGATTCCAATCTCACAGAGTTCCGACACCGGTGGCTTTCTCCACACCTCCCCGGTGGCCTGGAAACCTTCCAGGGCTCCCACATAGTCCCCTGCCAGGAATTTCATCCGGGCCCGCAGCACCCCCGCCAGCGGGGCCTCGGGGGAGGTTGGATACTCCTGGGACAGCCGCCTCAGCACTATCACTCCCTGGGCATAGACATTCCCGTCCCGGTCGGCGAAGAGATCGAAAAGCATCCGGGAAAGCTGGAGCAGATCGGCACTGCTGAGATCCTCGCGGGCGCTGATCTTCTGAATCACTTCGAAGCAGCGCTGTCTGTCGACCGCAAGCCAATCGGTGGCAAGCTTGAGCGCGTCTATCAGTCTGGCGGCCGTGACAAAATCGGTATCGGAGACGGCGGCCACCAGGTCGAGAGCATCGGTCCGCAGGCCCTCATCACCGGTTCTGATTCCCTCGAGGGCCAGGGGAACAGCCAGCCTCATCTTCACGTCATCGGCCGCCGGCCCTGACGGCAAGGTATCGAGGGCGCTCCTGTAAAACTCCACCGCCCGCTCATAGTCCTTGAGCCTGTCGACGAAGAGGTCCCCCATCTCCACGTCGGAGGCACCCCGCTTCACTGCCCGGGTCACTTCCCCGGCTATGTCAAGGTCGGTGGGAGTGAATCTCTCCAACAGGCGCGCCGACCGCTCGGCAGCCAGGCTGTAACTGGACGGCATCGGTGACTTCGCCACTTTCTCATAAAGGGAGGCGGCCATGCCGGCCTCACCGGCCTGCTCAAGGAGTCCGGCCAATGCCACCACCACGGAGTGATCATAGTCCGTCTCCAGGTCCTTCAGCAAGACCTCAAGGTTGGCCGCGGCCCGCGATTGCTGACCTGCTTCCACGAACATGCGGGCCAGCTCGAAACGCTCTTCCGGACGTAAGTTCTCCACCATCCCCGCCAGCCTGGGAGTTATCTCAGTCACCAGTCCCTGTCGACCCTTCCTCAGGGCAAGCGACATGCACTCCCCGATGCATCTGAACCTGAAGGCCGCGGTCTCGGCCTGTCTCGAAAGCACAAGGAGCGTATCGCAGGAACCGGCGGAGTCGGCCAGGGACAGGGCGCGCGCATATCTCAGCTCACGCGCTGCGCCCGGCGCCACCGGGCGGGACAGCAGTGCATCGCAATAGGCACTCACGTTTTCACCCGACTCGGCCATGCGCATGATCGATGCTTTGATCTCGGGGCAGGTGAAAGCGGTGAACCCGGTATCGGCAAGAACCGGCGTCAAAAGCATGCGCCAGGTTTCGGGATAGACCACGTCCAGGTCCGGGGCATGCTCGCAGGCGACCGCCCGGATCAAACCCCCTTTGCTTCCCGGGATTCCCTTGTAAAGGCCGGTGAACTCATCGATATCACCTTCCTTAAGGCTGCAGCGCAGGAGCCCCAGGGTGGCCTGGTCCGGCTGACCGTCCATGGCCTCATGATAAAGCTCCCTGGCCTCACCTATATTGCCGAGCTCTTCCTCGCAGACGCCGAGGTAGACAAGGTAGAGGGGCCGGCCGGCGGCCGGAACATGAGGCTCGATCGACCTGAGATTGAAACGCGCCTCATCCACCTGCCCCTCATGCACCTGGCACTGGGCCTTCACGAAGATGGACTCCACCAGTATGTCCTTCGGGGGAAGCTCTTCGATCAGGCGGTCCAGGATCGCGATGGCCTCGCCATACTGCCCTGCCTGATGATGCGCCCGGGCCTTGATGAGGAGCAGGCTCTGAGCCGTACGCTTGGGCTCGCACTGGATCGCGTCGGCAAGATCCAGCGCATCGCCGGCGCGCCCCATACTGTTGAGATGATGCACCAGCTCGCGGCAGGCATCAAGATCGCAGCGCTCCAGGCAGGCCGAGCTGAGTTCGGTCCTGTAGAGCTCGGGAAGGCCGGATGCCTTGAGGTACTCGGCATAATCCGAAACCTGCTGCGCTTCAGCCGAAGCTGCGACAAGCAACGGCAGGACGGCGGCGAGCATCATCGTCATAGCGAATACAGCGAAGGCAACGGGACTGACGGGAGTGGCGTTTTTCATCCTTGCACAACCTCGATAAGTTCCTTAATGGACAACTTCCTCAATGAGAATGCAGAAGGAAAATCGCTTAATCATAATCCCCGAAAGCACCGGCGGTCAACCCAATTGTAAGGCCGGGTGACAAGCGAAAGCTCCGGTACAGACCACTGAGATCCCTGGACTACCGTGAAAGGATCAGGACCAGGATACCCAGCGGGATCAGATAGTAACCGAAGAGATGGAACCTGTTCCTGACGATCGCCCTGAAGAGAAGCGAGATGGCGAAATAGCCGCAGACAAATGCGGGGATGGCCGCGGCGAGGATCACCACCGGGCTCCCTCCCATCCTTCCGCCCAGGGCCTCGATGGCGGTGGCGCCCAGGATGGCGGGAAGCGACAGGAGGAGCGAGAACTCGAAGGCCTCCTCCTTCCTCGCTCCCGAGAGCAGCCCCGAGCCCACCGTCAGGCCCGAGCGCGATACTCCCGGGATGATGGCTATGGCCTGGGCGACGCCGATCAGGAGGCTCCGCCCCACGCCGATCGAGGCGATCGACTTCGCAAGTTTGCCCGAGACAAGCACGAATATACCGGTGAGGATCAGCATTATGGAGGTGGCCGTGACATTCTCGAAGAGTTCGCCAACCTGATCCCGTATAAGGAATCCCACAAGCCCCGCGGGCACCGATGCCAGGATTATCAGGAGAAAGAGCTTGAAGTCGGCCGCCCGGCTTTCGCCCAGGTTCCGGGGCCCGGCGGCGACGGCCTCGACAACCGCAAGCAGGATCGAGACGATGCGTTTCCGGAAGTAGGCTATCACGGCAACCGCGGTCGCAAGGTGGGTGACCACTTCCAGGGTGATCCCGACCTCTTCCATTCCAAGGAAGGTCTTTGCGATAACCATGTGGCCGCTGGAGCTGACGGGCAAAAACTCGGTAAGGGCCTGCACCAATCCGATGATCACGGCTTTTAGAACTTCAGGCATTGTATCTCCTATCCCCGGGCTTCATGGGCCCGGCCGGACCATCCACAGCCCGGCGAGACTACCCAAACACCCGATAGACTGTCCACATCCCTGGAGGCTATCTACACCCCCGAGAGGCTATCTACACCCCGGCGAGAAAGAAAGCCACCAGCCCGGCGGGCATCGCGGCCTTGAGCAGCGTCGCCACCGCCGCCGAGGCACGCTCCAGAGCGGCCGCATCACTTCCGGCCCTGACGATCTTGAGCACACAGGTCACAAGCAGCGGGTATACCACAAGCAGTACGGGGAGTAAATAGAGATAACCATAAAGATGAAAGACAACCGGAAGAAGGCTGAGCAGGATGATGCCACCGATGCACCACAGCGCGGCCTTGAGCGACCTGTGGGCACCCAGGCGCACCGCGAGGGTTGCCGTCCCGGCCGCGCGGTCTCCCCTCACATCGCTTACGCCCTTGGCTATCTCCCGCGCCAGATGAAAAAGCAGGGCAATCGAAAACGGGATCAACCCCGCAACGCCATCGCCCCCGGCCAGAGCCCCGAGAAGGAAACCCGAGGAGGCCACGGCGCTCACAGCAATATGCCCGGCGATCCCCAGGGCCTTGAGCTTCCATGAATAGAGCCACAGCGCGGCCATCCAGCCCACAGCGAAGAGCACGGTATCCCTTCCGCCCAGGATCGCGAATCCCAGTCCCGGAGCCCAGAGGCAGATCAGAAAAGCACCCGCGCTCTCGCGGCTGAGGCGACCGGCGGCCAGGGGCCTGCCCGGTTTGTTTATGGCGTCACTCTTCACATCATAGAGATCATTGAGCACATAGGCCCCGGCGCAGACGAAGAAGGCCATCACCGATGCCAGCGCCGCGTCCCGGCCGATCTGACCTGATGCGAGAAAAGCCCCCGCAAGCACAGAGGTCAAGGCTATCAGACAATTGTGAGGCCGGATGAGCGCGATCATGTCCCTGATCTTCACGAAGGTGTTCACGCGCATGGTGTGAGCGGGCGAGGTGTTCACGGGCGCAGGCTCTTGACTCGCTTATAGGCTTCCTTGGCCTGGGGCATATCGCCCTTGTGATCATAGGCCACGCCAAGGTAGTAGTAGCTTCGCCAGTCGGAAGGCTGGATCGCCACCGCGCGCTCGAAAGCGGCAATGGCGCTATCCACCTCTCCCCTGCCGAGATGGGCCTGGCCGAGGTAGAAGTAGGCCTTGGCATTGTCCACGTCCAGGTCCAGGCATTTGATAAAGCTCCGGGCCGACCTGGAGTGAAGACCCTTGCGCAGATAGGCCAGGCCCAGCTGAAAGAGGGCCTTCGATGATTTGGGCTCGATCTTCAGGCTTTCCAGGAACTCATCGATCGCCTCTTCCACGTCGCCCTTGTTGCTCAAGGCCACGCCGAGATTGTAGTGCTCCTCGGCCCCGTCGCCGCCCAGCTTTATGGCGACCCGGAATTCATCGATCGCCTCGTCGAACAGGCCCTGGTCACCGTAAATAGCCCCGAGATTGCAGTGCCACTGGGCATTGCTCGCGTCTATCTCCACCGCCTTCCTGAGTTCGATTGCGGCGAGATCCTTGTTGCCCTTCTTCTCATATATCAGGGCCATCTCGCTGTAGGCCTTGGCGCAGGACCGGTCATATTTGAGACACTTCTGAAACGCCAGCAGGGCGTCCTCGAACTTCTCGCTGCGGGCATAGGTCATTCCCAGTCTGTAATAGGCCTCGGCGCACTCGGGCTCGATCTCGATCGCCCGGTTGTGGGTCTTTATGGCCTCATCATGCATGCCCCTCATGTCATAGACCTTGGCAAGACTGTAGTGAGGCGCCGCGCATTCCCTGATGCGGGAGGCCTTCAGGAAAACCGCCACGGCCTCGTCATAGGTCTTGAGATCCGCCAGGACGTCGCCATAGGCAATCAGCACGTCGAATTCATCGGGGTGGGCAGCGAGATAACGCTCTATGTGCGAGATGGCCTGATCGTACTTGCCGCCGGCTCTCAGGGCGCCGACAAGGCTGAGCAGAGTACCGGTATCCTCCGGGTTCTTCTTGAGCCTGGCCTTGAGGCTCCGGACATCTGTATCGTGCATCGCGCAACCTGAGATTAAAGTGAAGATTGACATGGACATTACGAGCCCTGATAACTCGCGCGCCGAGCATCCGGGCCCGGTGATTCATGCTTTTAGGAGAAGTTATCACAGGAAGGGAAATCTGTCAAACTCACTCGTCTTCGCCGTCGACCACTATCTCAACATCGACAGCCAGGTTCACCAGCACGTGGCCGGACTTGCCGCCCTGGGAGAGCTTGACCGGTATCCTGATCTGCTTTCCGCCGGCGACTCCTGTCTCAACCGTCACCGGGGACCCGCCCCCACATGCTACCGGGGCGGGCTCTGGGTCCCGCGGTGATGGTTCATAGGCGAGCGACTCCCCGGCAGTCTGGGTCGCCGTCGCCGTTTCAACGGACGGGCAGGGTTCATCGGCGGAAGCAGGAGCAGGAGAGGGTTCTTCACCCGGGGAGGGGACATCCGAAACCTTGTCCTTGATCGTGGAGGAGTCTTGTGCACCCTGCTCCACTTCACCCTGGGCCTCATTCGACTCAGGCATGCAACCGAATGAAAGCTCCTGCCCGTCCACAGTCTCTTCACAGTTTTTCTGATCGCGAACAAGCTGTTCGCGTAGTTCTGCCATCACCATCCTGGTGGCCGCCCCGAGGGTCTCGAAGACACCTGTGCCGACGGTGGCGGTGGCCTCGAAGCTGGGAACGCCGCGCTTGTTGAGCTCGCCCTCCAGTTTGTCGACCGGCAGAATACCCTGGAGATCCCGCTTGTTATACTGCATGACCATCGGGATCGTGGCTATGTCCTTGCCGTGCTCTTTGAGGTTCTCCTGAAGGTTCTTGAGGCTCTCGCGATTGGCCGCGAGTTCATCGGCCTGGGAATCCGCCACGAATACGACGGCGTCCGCACCCTTCAAGACCAGTTTCCGGGTGGCATTGTAATAGACCTGGCCCGGAACCGTGTAAAGAAGGAATCTCACCTTGAAGCCGGCGATCTCCCCACCTTCTATAGGAAGGAAATCGAAGAAGAGCGTCCGGTCCACCTTGGTCTTCATCGAGACCATCTTGCCCCGAAGATGCGGAGCGGTGGTACCGTAGATATGCTCCAGATTGGTTGTCTTGCCGCTCAGTCCGGGACCGTAGTAAACGATCTTCGCATTGATCTCGCGTCCCGAGTAGTTGAAGACGACCATCGAAACAACCTCCCCAGTCAGTGGGTTTCCTCAAACCCTCTGCTGCCGGGTTAGTGCAACAAGCATGCCAGCGGCTGCCGGATTGCGGTCATCGGTCGGGGCCACTATGACGTTGAATTTCAAGGGGATAGTGAAGCGTGCAAAACGCAAGGCCGGATTGAGGATTGGACAGAGCTCAAATCACATTGCAGCGGGCAATATAACCCGCAAATTGCAGCTCTTGGAGTGAACGATCCAGGGTGAGGTTGGCACTGTGGTCGAGGATCCGGCCGGAGGCCGGGTTGGCGCCGTGGCCAAAGATCGGGTTGGGGTTCCGTCTGCGGGTGGGGTTGAAGCTCCATCTACGGCCGGGGCCGAGTCTCCATCTGCGGCTGGGGTTGGAGCTCCACTCGCGGCTGGGCTCGCGTCTCCATCTGCTTGAGCCACACCCCGTGAGTCTCCTCGATCCTGGCCGGAAACCGCTCATCAGAGAAGTGCCCGCTGTAATGGGCGAGGAAACACGGTTTGATATCGTCATAGCCTTCGAGCGGGAAGAAGCGCGTCACCTTGCGGAACATTCCGTCAGAATCGGAGTAGACCCAGATAGACAGGCGCACCACCTTGTCATAATTCGTATCTGCATAGTTGACATGAGGGTCGCCGTCGATGTCAAACCACAGTGAGGTGCAATCCTCTTCAACGGCAAAGCCGTGCCTGGCGACCATCAGGTTCTTCCAGAGACCGAATATCTCCAACGGTATATACCTGACAGATCCCGGGCCGGCTTCGGTGCCGTTCTTCTTGACCAGGCAACGGACAATCTTCTCTTTCGCCAAGTTCGCCTCCGGGCACACATTAATCCTGTGCAAATGTTGCTGTCAAGTCACAAATCCTGTCTAAGGACTGTCATTCTTGACAAAGTCCGGAATCTGCCTTATACAGCAGATACGGTCCTTTCAATGGAGTTTGCCACTGACACGCTATTCGATTCTCTCAGGCCTGGCCGGATTGCTGCCGCGCCCGGCCTCGTATCTGTTGGGTGAGACGCTCGCAAGCGCCTATTTCCTGCTCTCGAAAACGAGAAGGCGGGTCTTGAGACAGAACCTGTCTATCGTCCTGGGCACGCCGGGAGACCGGGCCGGAGCTGCCGGTGACAGTCCGCAACTGGACTCAATCGGGCGAAGAGTGATGCTCAACTTCGGGCGGGGCGTGGTGGAAACCTTCATGCTCCCCCATCTGGGACCGGAGGACATGTCCCGGATGGTCGACATCGAGGGAAAGGAAAAGCTGGATTCGGCTCTCTCATCGGGACGGGGGGTGGTTTTCGCGACCGCCCATCTGGGAAGCTGGGAGCTGGCGGGCGCAGCCCTGGCTTCGTTGGGGTATCACATAACCACGGTGGCCGGTGTGCAGTTCTCGCCCGCGCTCTCACCCATGGTCAGGCAGATGAAGGAGCGGCTGGGAATCACGGTGGTCTCGATGAATACCGGCGCGCTCACAATCGCCAGGACCCTGCACAGGGGTGGCGTGGTGGCGCTTCACATAGACGGCGACCAGTTCACCGACGGAGTGGGCGTGAAGTACTTCGGCAGGGACATCAGCCTGCCGCGAGGTCCGGCAGCCCTGGCATTGAAGTTCGGGGCGGCCCTCCTGCCGGCATTTGCGGTCAGGACTTCCAGGCGCCACATAACTATTATGATAGAAGACGATGTTTCGGAAGCTGCCCGGGACGAGATCGACGCGACCCAGCGCATCGCAGGGGTTGTAGAGAAGTACGTTAAGCTCTATCCTGACCAGTGGTGCATGTTTCGTTCATTCTGGGAGGACGATCTTTGAAGATAGCTATGGTCACGCAGTCCTACTATCCGCGAGTGGGCGGTGTGACCGAGCATGTCCACTATCTCTCGGCCGCATTGAGAAGGCTGGGGCACAAGGTGGTGGTCATCACCTCGGGGCCGGGGACCGATGGTGACCGCGATACGATACGGATAGGAAGAAACGCGGTCTTCCCGATGAACGGCGCCATGGTAAATGTCACATTGGGTATCCGGCTGAAAGAACAGATCAGGCGGACCATCTCAGGCGGCGGCTATGACCTGGTACATATACACTGTCCGCTGGAGCCCACCTTTCCACTGGCGGCCTTGAGGGCGGTAGGGGATCTTCGCTGCCCCACCGTCGGGACCTTCCACATGGCGGCGCGGGTGTCCCCCGCCTACGAGGCATTCGGGGCACTCCTGCAGAAACACGCGAAGCGCCTCGACGCGCGGATAGCGGTGTCGGAGACCGCGCGTGCCTTCGCGAACAAGTACTTTCCCGGCGACTATCTCCTGCTTCCCAATGGGGTGGACTTCGAGCGCTTCGCGTCGGGCGGGCAGAGAATTCCGGAGCTGGATGACGGCAAGGTCAACATCCTCTTTGTCGGCAGGTTTGACTGGAGGAAGAACATCCCCGCCACGATCTCCGCATTCCAGCGCATGTCCCGTGGAAACAGTAAATGCCGCCTGGTCCTGGTCGGAAAGGGGCTGACCGAACCCTGGTGCAGATTCAAGGCCCGCTTCTCCCCCGGAGGTGACATACTGTTCAAGGGCTGTGTCCGGCCGGAAAGGCTGCCGGCCTACTTCGCATCCTCGCACATCTTCTGCTCCGTGCCGCGAGGGAGCGAGAGCTTCGGGATAGTGCTCCTCGAGGCGATGGCGGCAGGGAAACCCGTGATCGGAGCCGATATCCCCGGCTACCGCGACGTGATTGCCGACGGCGAGACCGGTGTCCTGGTTCCTCCCGGTCAAACCGGAATGCTGGCCGAAGCGATGTCGCGGCTTGCCCGGGACGCCGGCGAGCGTTCCCGAATGGGAGACAATGGCAGGCGAAAGGCCAGGGAATATGACTGGGCCAGGCTGGCCGCCAGGATCGAGAACATATACCGCGGTCTCCACGGACCGCCGCCAAACCGGGAAGACCATGACACTGCCAATCTCAAGACCGCCGGACTATCGTAGCCTCTTCACGATTTCCTTCACGGCCCTGCTTGCGGGCCAGATCGTATCAATCCTGGGAGATCGCCTGAACAATATCGCGATGATAGAGCTGCTCGCGACCGAGACCGGAAGGTTCGCCGATTCCGGTTCCACCTTCGAGCTCTCCAAACTCGCCCTGGCGATGACCCTGCCCGCTCTTGTGTTCGGGCCTTTCGTGGGCGCTTTTGTGGACCGGGTAAGCCGAAAGCGCGTGTTAATTCTGACCGACATCATAAGAGGCGTGGCGGTGCTGGCAATCCCGTTCATGCGCCCCTCGCTGCCGCTCTGGACGGTTTACGGCGTCGTCGTTCTGCTCTATTTCGCCAACCTCTTTTTCCTGCCCGCCAGATGCGCGATCGTGACCGAGATCGTGTCCCGGGAAAAACTGATCAGGGCGAATTCGGTCCTCTCGATTGGCGCCACCGCGGCCACCATAGCCGGTTTTGTCGTCGGCGGAGTGATAGCCACCAGGGCGGGTTGGAGGACCGCGCTCTACATTGATTCGGCAACCTACTTCTTCTCAGCTTCCGCCCTGGCTTTGATGCGAATCCGGAGGCCGGAAGCCCCACAGACGGCCATGGCGGGGGCGTCGGCCGAGCCGCGGTCCTATCTTGGAACAATAAAGGAAGCCGTCGGCATCGTTCGCCGTTCGCCGATAGCGAGACTGGGTGTGATAGTCCCGCCGGTGATTGTGCTGGCGGGGACCACCGCTTATGTGCTCGGGGTCGCGCTGATCGAAAGCAGGATCCCCGAGGGCACGATGTATGTCGGCTTTCTGATAGGGCTGGCCGGCGCCGGAATGGGCGCGGGAAGCTTATTCACGGGGAAAGTGCTTCACGGACAGCCCCTTGGAAAAACGGCCGTGGTGTGGGTCCCTGTTGCCATAGTGCCCATGATGGCGATCGGTTTCACCGGGAGCCTTCCCCTGCTGGGACTCGCCATGTTCGTGGCGGGATTCGGGGCGGGGCCTGTCTTCGTATCCACGGAGACCGCGGTTCAGCAGAGCGCTCCCAGGAGACGCCAGGCCACGGTCTTCGCCTTGAGAGACATGCAGATGAAGCTGGCCATCGTCGTGGCGGCCGGCCTCGCATCGGTGGCCGCCGCCTCGCTCGGAGCCAGGGCGGCCCTGGTAGCGCTTCTCTTGCTGTGGCTCCTGCTCTCATTGCCGGTGATAAAGACGGGAACGGCATCGGCCGGCGCAGCGACCGGGGATACCGTTCCCGATTGAGTTCTACAGGAGCGGGCTACTCCTCTTCTTCCTCCTCAGGCTTCTCTGAGACAATGGCCTCTGTGATCAGGATCAGGGAAGCGACGCTGGCGGCATTCTGAAGAGCCGACCTGGCCACTTTCGCGGGATCCAGAACACCGGACGCGACAAGATCCTCATACTCCATCTTGCGCGCATTGAAGCCGTGCGAGCCCTTCATCCCTTTTATCTTCTCAACCACCACCGAACCTTCGACCCCGCAGTTCTCGGCTATCAACC
>JASFOL010000004.1:0-15070 GCA_050116545.1 bacterium
GACCGGGGTAGGCACCTGAAGCGAGGGTTATGTGCTGGCTGCCGGGAGCAGCTTGCTCGATCTAAGGGAAGGCACCCACAATGTCCGCATCGTCGTGGATGGCTTCACCAATAACCTGGATGACATCCCTCCGAAGCTGGACTTTCTGTGGCTCTACCCCGAATAGCGGCAACCGGGGAACAGACACTCATCAATAAATGGACAGCGCCCTATGTCGCGTGTGCGGAATAGGGCGCTGTCCCCTTTCTTGAGTTCCCTACTCTATTCCCAGCTCCTTGAGCACATTCTCCGCATGATCCATGTACCGGGCTATGAAAAGCACATAGCGGATGTCCACGCTGATTGAGCGGGTGATGTCATCCTGGAAGTCGAAATCCCCGGTCATCGACTCATAGGTCCCGTCAAACAGGCAGCCCACCAGCTCACCCCTTGCATTCACGACGGGACTGCCCGAGTTGCCACCCGTAGAGTCATGGGTAGTCAGAAAGTCGACGGGCACATCACCTATCTGCGGATCCACGAATGGATTGGCCTCGCCCGCCGCCGCAAGATCGAGCAGGCGCCTGGGAGCATCGAAGGGAGGTTCCCCCGTGTCCTTGGCCGGAATCTCTCCCAGGGTGGTGAAGGGTTCATACATCTTGCCCTCTTCGTTCGAGTAGCCCCTCACCTCGCCATAGTTGACGCGCATGGTTCCATTGGCGTCCGGATAGAGGGGACGCTCGGTTCCCTCATCTATCACCCTGATCCACTCGGGAACCAGGGCCTGCAGTGAACCCTCAAGGCGTTTTTCGCGGTCAAGGCGCTGCCGGTTCTCCTCGTAAAGCCTCCCGGCAAGATCGATGAAGGGGTCATTCTCGGACATGAGTTCATCGTGCGAGAGATCGAACATCCTCAGACGCTCTTCAGCGCGGCCCAGGGAGGTACCCTGATAGAGCCCGTCCAGGAATCTATCGATGGCGCCGGCGGGATCGGACACCGGGACGCCTCCCATCACGGCTTTGAGAACCTCATCCCCACGCCCTTCCGGGAGCGCGGCAAACTCCTCGAGGAGTAGCTTCATGATGGCGCGATCGCTTCCCTGGTGATATCCCATCTGGAAAACCCTGAGCCGCATCCTGTGATCCGGGATTTCGCGGTCCATGAAGTCTGGATCGCGCTCCAGGTCAGGCTTCTGCTTCTCAAGACTCCACTTATAGAGCCGCATGGCCTGGCCTGCCAGGCTCGCGCGGGAGAGCATCGTATCGAGAAGCAGGTCCTGCATTGCATGCTCGAGCTCCTGGTCGTAAGTGGCCTCGAACCCGCTGAGGATCTGCGCGTATCTCTCCTTGATTTCTTTCGCCGCGGGTCCGGAAAGGAAGTCGCGCTCCCGCGCCTGCGCGGCCTCGACCAGATGGAATCTCTCGAAGCCGTCCAGCATCCCGAGGTTGTTCTTAAACCGGTTATTGATGCCCTTCACCCTGCCCGCGACCCTGACCGCGGCCTCGGGATCCGCGATGGACTCGGCGTCCAGCACTTCCAGCATCTTCCTGTAGAGGCGGATATGCTCCGGATATGTGAAGTCTCTGTAATAGGCCATCGCATAGGAGCTGAGGTAGCGATTGGTCCTGCCCGGGAAGCCTATGATCATCGCGAAGTCCTCCCTGGAAAGTCCCTCGGCGGCCACCTTCAGGAACCTCTTCGGCCTGTAGGGGACATTCTCATCCGAGAACTCGGCGGGCTGTCCGTCCGGGCCCACATAGGCGCGCAGGAAAGAGAAGTCACCGGTGTGGCGCGGCCACATCCAGTTATCCACATCGCCCCCGTACTCGCCTATCGGACGGGCCGGGACATAGACCACGCGCACGTCGGGGATCTTGAGATAAGTATCCAGCACATACTTGCCGCCGCCGAAGAATGCATTGACCTCGCAGTAGACCCCGCCGCCCTCCTCCGCCTCCTGCACTATTAGCTTGGTGGCGTCCTCTATCGCGGCCTGCCTCTCCACCGGAGTCATCGACTCGTCCAATTCCGACTTCACCCTGGGGGTCACGTCCTCACTGGAGAGAAGAAGGTAGGCTATGTAGCCGTGTGCGGGCACCTCATCCTCCCGCGTCCGGGCAAGATAGCCGCTCTCGATGTAGTTCCGCTCCGGCGTGCTGATCCGCTGAACGGCGCCATAAGCCACATGATGATTGGTGAGAATCAGGCCCTCGCCCGATACAAAGCTGCCCGTCGCCCCGACATGCACCACAGCATTGGCCAGCCCGGAGCCGGCGTCGTTCCAGATATCCTCGGGACCAAGCTCCAGGCCCGCGGCCTGCATCTCGGAAAGGATCTCGCCGGGAATGGCATACGGCAGCCACATTCCCTCCTCGCAGAACCCGCAGGGCTGAAACGCCACCTGGATCAGTGATACGGCCAGCGCAAGAGCGACCGCGGCGATCGAAGCCCGCTTTCGCGTGTTCGGCAAAGGGCGCTCTCCCCTATGCAAGGGGCGCCGTCCCCCAATTAAAGTGCCCGGCTCCCTATTTCCTGTTCTCATGAGTTTCCCCCGCTGTGAGCATGTCTGAGATGTCTCTCGACCTCTTCGAAGTCGACCTCCCGGTAAGCCTGATCGTACCAGGCCAGGGCACGCCTGTACTTCTCGGCCAGGTCTTCATCCCCGCTTACAAAGTAAAGATCCTTGAGGCGCTTCACGATCTCCGCCGGGAGATGATAGCGTGTATAGCCCAGGCCGAAGTCATAGTGCTCGGGCTTATGCTTGATCCTCAATGCCTCCACCAGGGCCCCCAGCACCATGCGCTGATAGAGAGCCAGCGCCCTGAGGTGATCGCCGCGCAGCATTTCCTTTTCCACAAAGGGCGCGAACATCTCGCACTTCTTGCGGGAGCGCTCAAGGGCCGTCTTGAGCGCGGCAATATGCCTGTCCGGGTCGAGGGCCGGCACCTTGACGGCTCCGTTCTTGTTGAAGTGGAAGACGGCATTTCCGTGCACCTCGGGCTCCAGAAGCTTGTCCTCGGCGCTGTGCTTGAAAACCGCGAAGTCCACGAGCATGAACTTTCCTGCACCCTGGAGCCTGTAGAAGGCCTGCACATATTCGCCCAATGTCGGGGCCAGGACATCATATTTGAGTTCGATCGGCGCCAGCGACTCCAGGGCGCGCTCCACGACCGGGAACACATCCTTCACCCTCTCATCATCCGCGTCCACGCAGATATCGATATCCGACCATCGATCGGCCCTGTCATTGGCGACCGCGCCCCCCTGCCACATAGCATGAACATAATCCAGGGGCTCGAGCGCGCTTGCGATGGCGCCGGTTATATCGTCGCGGCTCAGTTTCTTGTGTTCGGTCATCGGACCTCCTGCGCTCACGCCGTCTTCAGATCTTGCTCTCCACGCTCTTCACCTTGTCTTCCATACCCTGGTCGCGGTCGGTGCGGGTGCCTACCTTGATCACCGTGGACACCCGGGGAGCCCCCATCTTGTGCACTATTTCATGGCACCGCTTGATCGCGGCAAAGACATCGTCCCAATCACCCTCGATATTCGTTCCATATGCATGCAGCCGGGTCTTGAGCCCGGCCTCCTTGAGGGCGTACTCGCAGGCGGCCACGTATTTTGACAATGATACCCCCACCCCGATCGGCACTATGCTTATGTCCGCTATGACTTTCATCGTGCTCCTCTCCCCTCTCTTGACCGGCGTAATCCTTATTGGCAGACTTCACCCCCGCCGACCGGCCTTATAATTGAAGCCTCATCACTCAGGGTTCTTCATTTCAGGCTTAACCATTCAGGCCTCTTTGTTCGGACCTCATCATTGAGACCTCATCATCTCAGGCTTCGGCCTGAAAATCAAGGGCCGCGCCGGGCCGAAGACCTTCACGAACCGGCGGTGCCCCGACCGGTCGCCAATACCCTTGCATGGCCGGCGATGCACGTGTAGAATCGGGGTTCGGATCGAATGTGAAAAAGAGCACTCGAGATTCCAATCAAAGAGGAGGAGACCGATCTTGGCAAAGGAAATGAAGAAGATTCTGGTAACAGGATCCGTCGGGCAGATCGGATCAGAGCTTGCAATGGAGCTCCGCCGCCGCTACGGAGCCGAGAATGTGATTGCCACTGGAAGGAAGACCGAGCCGTCAAAGGAACTTCGCGAATCCGGCCCCTTTTACTTCATCAATGTCACCGACATCGACACGATCGAAGAGGTGGTCAAGAAGCACAATATCGATACCATCTACCACATGGCCGCGGTCCTCTCGGCCACCGGCGAGAAGAACCCTCAGCTGTGCTGGAATGTCAACATGAACGGGACCATCAATGTGATCGAGCTCGGACTCAAGTATGACATGGCCCGAATCATAGTACCCAGCTCGATCGCCGTCTGGGGACCGGGGGTGCCTCTTGAGAACACGCCGCAGGAGACGGTCCTGAAGCCGACCTCGATGTACGGCGTCACCAAGGTCTGCGGCGAGCTCCTGTGCGACTACTATGTGCTCAAGTTCGGGCTCGACATACGTGGCCTCCGCTATCCCGGCATCATCTCCCATGAGACGCTTCCGGGCGGCGGGACCACCGACTATGCGGTGGAGATCTACTATGAGGCCGTCGATAAGGGCAAATACACCTGCTTCCTGAAGGAAGACACCAAGCTTCCAATGATGTATATGCCTGACTGCATCGAGGGCACCATCCAGCTGGCCGAGGCCGACTTCTCGAAGCTCAAGCATCACTCGGACTTCAACCACGCGGCAACAAGCTTCACTCCCGCCGAGGTGGCCGCCGAGATCAAGAAGCATATTCCCGGGTTTGAGATTTCCTACGAGATCGACGAGCGCCAGAAGATCGCGGACTCCTGGCCCAACTCGATCGATGACTCGGCCGCCCGCGAGGAATGGGGTTGGAAGCCCAAATGGGACCTGGCCTCGATGACCGAGGACATGCTCAAGCACCTCAGTGCGCGCAAGGAGGCCGGCACACTTTACAGGTAGAGACTCAGATGGCTGGAGAATCAAGCATCACCTATTTTGAGAGCCGTGGGCCCGAGCATACCGATGAGACCCTGAGGCTGGCCAGGGAGCGGGCCGATCAACGGGGAATCCGCGACGTCGTGGTCGCCTCGTATTCGGGCAAGACCGGGGCCGGGGCCTGCGAAGTCTTCAAGGGTTTCAATGTCGTCGTGGTGGCCGGAGTCTATGGCTTCAGGAAACCCAATGAGATCGGGATGCTCGATGAGAATCGGATGGTGATCGAGGCTGCGGGGGCAAAGCTGCTTTTCACCGGACATGCCTTCGGAATGCTGGGCAGGGCCGTGCACAAGAAACTGGGTGCGGTCCAGATCGATGAGATAGTGGCCCATGTCCTCAGGCTCTTCGGCGCCGGGGTCAAGGTGGGCTGCGAGATCACCTGCATGGCCGCGGACGCGGGGCTAGTCAAGGCCGGTTCGGAAGTCATCGCAATAGCTGGTACTGCCACGGGTGCCGACAGCGCCATTGTGATAAGGGCGAGCAATACTCACACTTTCTTCGAGTCACGGATTCTGGAGATAATCTGCAAGCCTCGCGATTGAGCTCGCCCCGACATTGAGCTCGCCCGGTGATTGAGCATGCCCCACGGTGGAGTGCGCCACGTGATTGAACACGCCCGGTGAGCGCGCCAGTTGCGCATCCGGCCTGGAACTCCGGGCCTGACACCCGAGGGGCCTGGTTGGACCCGGGGGTCATTCCCCGATTATCTTGACCAGCACCCGCTTCCTGCGCTTGCCGTCAAACTCACCATAGAATATCTGCTCCCAGGGGCCGAAATCCAGTTTGCCCCCGGTCACGGCCACGACCACTTCCCTCCCCATGATGGTGCGCTTGAGATGGGCGTCGGCATTGTCCTCGAAGGTGTTATGCCTGTACTGTGAATGGGGCTTCTCAGGCGCCAGGCCCTCCAGCCACTTCTCATAGTCGGAATGCAGGCCGCTCTCATCGTCATTTATGAACACCGAGGCGGTAATGTGCATGGCATTACACAGGATAAGTCCTTCCTCTATCCCGCTTCTCTCGAGACAGGCCTCCACCTCCCGCGTGATATTGACAAGCTCCCTCCGGCGCTTGACATGAAACCAGAGTTCCTCCCGATGGGTCTTCAAGGTATTCCTCCATGATGTGGGCCTCCCGGCCGCAGATGGCCGTGATCCATTGGTAGCATGCGGCCCGGGATGTTTCAAGCTGAGCGTCGCTCCCGCCGAGCGCCGGTTGAGAGCAACTTGAGCATCGGCTGAAAGCAACTTGAGCATCGGCTGAAAGCAACCTGAGCGGCCCGAGAGCAGGTCCAGCAGCCGTTGAGACCAGGTTTAGCATTGAAAACACGCAAGATTTGTGGTAAACTTATCAGTGTGTGGTGGGATGGGTATGCGCATTTGGGTCCGGGCGAACGTATGGGCTATCCAATATACTGGCTATACGGAGCCCGGTTTGGCATTTGAGGGGTTATAATGAAAGCCTGGAAACGTAACCACAGTAGGCTGGGGACCTATGTGCTCCTGTTCCTGCTCCTCTCGCTCTGTGTGCCCCATATTACGCATGCCGACCCGCAGACCTTCAATGAGGACTTTGGCTCCAGGGAGTACTGTGACACGGTCAATACCACTGCGTCCTGGGATACGGTCAGCGCCCGGCTGGAGCTCCCTCCATTCGAGATCATTGCCACCGGAAGCTCCTCCACGGTGGACAGCGCCAATGATATTGCCGTCGATGGAGACTATGCCTACATCGCGGCCCACACGGCAGGCTTGCAGGTCATGGACATCACCGATGCAACAGGTCCCACGCCCGCCGGTAGCTTCGACACTCCCGGCCGGGCCTATGGAGTTGCGGTGAGTGGAAACCATGCCCTGGTGGCCGACAATACCTCGGGCCTTCAGGTGATAGACATAACCAATCCCGCGATCCCGGCCTTCGAGGGAAGCTACAATACTCCGGGTAAGGCCCTGGGTGTCGCCGTTGACGGTGACTATGCCTTTGTCGCCGACGGCGCAAGCGGGCTTCAGGTGATAGACATTTCAGATCCAACTTCCCCGGCCTATCTTGGAGATTGCGACACCCCGGATGAGGCTCGGGATATTGTCCTGCACGGCGACTATGCCTTTGTCGCCGACGGGGCTACTGGCATCCTGGTTATCGATATCACCGACCGGACCAGTCCCACCCTGGTGGGAAGCTATGATACACCCGGTGATGCATCCGGCCTGGCTGTACTTGCCGACCTGGCCTTCGTGGCCGACGGGGACTCGGGCCTGCATGTTCTCGACATATCCTCTCCCACGATACCAACGTGGGTCGGCAGTTACGATACCCCCGGATTCGCCCGCGGGGTGGCCGTTAGCGGCAATCACCTCTATCTTGCTGATGATACCGACGGGCTTCTCATCATGGACATCAGGGACCCATCGAATCCCGCGCTTTTCGCGCGGCACGATACGCCCGGCACCGCCCGAGCGGTCGAGGTGGTCGCGGGCCTTGCCTATGTGGCCGACGGGGCCTCGGGCCTCAGGGTTATCCGAGCGGCCAAACTGCTTGCCGATCCCATAGGCACAGGAAGCCACGAGACACCCGATGCCGCCTATGGAGTCACCATCAGCGGCCACTATGCATACGTGGGCACCTACTCGGCAGGCATGAGAATATTCGACGTGAGCGACCCGACCGACCCGGTTCTTGCCGCTGTCTATGATACTCCCGGTGATGCGCAGAATATCAAGATTCGCGGCGACTATGCCTATGTGGCCGACTGGGGCAAAGGGCTTCAGATAGTCGACATAAGTGATCCAACCAACCCCACGCTGGCGGCTTCGATAGACACTATTGGAACGCAGATCGGGATCGATGTCGCGGGTGACTATGCATACCTTTGCGACGGAGCTCCCGGCAGGCTATGGGTGGTCGACATAAGCGACCTGGCGAACCTGCATTTTGTGGCGATGCTCGAAACGCCGGGCGAGACCCGGATCGTCAAGGTCGCTGGAGACTATGCATATATAGCGGACGTGGATTCGGGCGTTGTGGTGGTCGACATAAGCGATCCCACCAATCCCACTATCGTAGCCAACTGCAATACCCCGGGGATCGAGCGCGGGCTTGCCATCTCCGGCAACTATGCCTATCTGGGCTCCGACCTTGAGGGCCTCCAGGTGGTGGACATCTCCGACCCTTTGAACCCGGTTCATATCGGGGGATATGACACGCCGAGCCACTCACGAAGGGTCGAGGTGCAGGGCAATTACGCTTATGTGACCGACCATGAGTCCGGCCTTCAGATAATCGACGTCAGCGATCCGGCCAATCCTACCCTCGCGGCAGTGTATGACACACCGGGCCACGCCCACTGTGTCGCTGTCCAGGGAGACTATGCATACGTGGCCGACTGGACATGGGGCTTCCAGGTGATCGAAATCTTCCAGCGGCGCTATGATCTTGACATGAACACGGCCCAGTCCACGGTCGTGGAGGAGTCCGTGGATCCGGTTCTTCGGGTCCGGCTCACCACCACGCAAAATGACCTGATCAGCTGGGAGGTCTCCGCCGACACGCTCGCTCCGTGGCAGGAGATGCCGGCGGACGGCGGGTGGAGAGTGCTCACCGACCCGGGAAGCAACCTGCGCTGGCGCTGCACCCAGACATATGCAGGAGCGGGCGTCAATCCCATTTGCTATGACTTGAGCCTGGAGTACGATATGGATGTGGCGGGGATTGATGAAAAGACCTGCGCATTCGAGCTCTATCCCTCGACTCCGAATCCGTTCACCGCGGAGACCTCTGTCCGCTTCTCCCTGCCCCGGGCCGAGCCGGTGAGTCTCACGGTGCACGATGTGCGAGGCCGCGAGGTCGCCATACTCGCCAAGGGCGGACATACCTCGGGCGAGCACAGATATGTGTGGAGAGGCCGCGGCAAGGATGGCGCTCAGATAGCGCCCGGCATCTATTTTCTGCGCCTTCGCACCCTGAGCGGCAGCAGAACCCGTAAGCTGATCCGGCTTCACTGACATAGAGCCCCGCCTGATTGCCTCGCCTCATTGTCCGGGCTTCGCTGACACGCAGCCCCGCCTGATTGCATCACCTTATTGCCTCGCCTGCACTCCATTGTGCGTGTCAGTCCTATCGCACCTGCTGTTGTGGTATTCCCGCAACTCTGGTATCCTATTATGTATCTCGATCTGAGGGCCTGAACTCGGAGGAAGGCAGATTGAAGGACGTGGACTCGCAGGGCTTGAGGCGCTATGTCGGAACGGGGCTTCTGATCGGCTTCCTCACAGGGACGGTGGAGGCCGCGATCGTAAACCGGACGGGCCTGGTTTTCGTCCCTTTTGCGGCCCTTGCCTATGGGATAGTGTTCAGCCTCGGCTTCCTGCTTCTGGCTCTCGGCGGCCGCGCATTGAGGCGGAATCTGCTGCCCATCGGAATCGCCGGCGCCCTGGCCTTTTCGATAATCCTCGAAGCCGCATTCTGGCTCAATAAGAGGAGCCCGCTGCCGGCCGGATCGACACAGAGCAAGATCCTGAACCTGGGCATACTGCTTGTCGGAATCGCGCTGGGCACACTGGCCGCCAGGTTTCTCTGGCGGCGCCTGGCGGCCGCGGCTTACTTGAAACGAATGCTCTGGGTGCTGGCCTGCCTGATCGTCCTGCTTGGGGTTTACTTCACTTTCGTCTATTTCCAGTCAAGCCCCGGCACCAATTGTATTCTCATCTCGATCGATGCCCTGAGACCCGATCATCTGGGCTGCTATGGGTATCACAGGGATACTTCTCCCAATATCGACCGGCTGGCGGCCGGGGGAACGATGTGGCAGCGCGCCTTCAGTACCTGCCCGGGGTCCACCGCGGGCCACGCCTCGATGCTGACCGGCCTTTTTACGCTGTCGCACGGAGCTTACTCAAATGGCGTACGCCTGCCGGACGAGGCCGTTACGGCGGCCGAGGTCTTCAAGCAGAACGGCTACTCGACGGCGGCCTTCACCAGGAACTGGTTCATAAGTCCGGCCATAGGATTCGGGCAGGGCTTCGACTGCTTCGTGGACAATGGCTATGGCCTGATCCTCAAGATCGCCACCCCGAGGACGCTGATGCTGGGACTTGCTCTTTGGCAAACCGCGCTGAGAATTATCCGTTGGCCCGGCCGGCCCTCCACTCTAGAGATCGACACAGCGCTCGACTGGATGCGCTCTCGCCGGCGGCATCGCTTCTTCATGTTTCTCCACATCATGGATGCCCACAGTCCATATATACCGCCGGGTTGGGCCGCCGGAGGCTTCGGGGAAGGCAATCTTGACCGGGCGCATATACAAGGCCTTCACGATGAATCCCTGAGCCGGAGGCTGACGGCCGAGGAGTCGGCTTTTCTGATCGACCGCTACGACGAGGAGATCCTGGCCGCAGATCTCAAGATCGGGATGATCACCGATGAGCTCGAGCGCCTCGGCATAATGGACAATACCATGATCATCCTGCTCGCCGATCACGGCGAGCTGATGGACGAAGCGGAGAGCAAGCAGTTCGGCCACGGCACCCTGGACTATGGCGGCTTGAGGATTCCAATGATAATGCACTTCCCGGGGGTGATCCCGGTCCGCGTTTACGAGCGCGAAACAGTGCAATGCGTCGACATACTGCCCACCGTGACCGGTTTGCTCCACCTGGATGATCCTGCCAGCCGGCAGGGCATCTCCCTCTTCGCGGACGGCGGTAGCCTCAATTACGGGGACTCACTCTATGCCGAGCGTCCCGCCTTCGCCTCGGCGAACATCCTGGAGCGTGATGAATACTCGGTGATAACCCCTCACTGGCAGTATACGCTGATCGGAGACGGAGCATCCCTCCACAGCCTCGAGGACAATCCCTATGACGCGCCGGACGTGATGGCTTCCTACCCGGCGATTGCTGAGAGTCTCGAACTCGTGCTTTTCGGATGGATAGAGAAATGCCTCGCCGAGGCCGTGATCCCCTTCTCGGCTGAGGGGCGCTCGGCGAAACCAGGCCCGGACGCGCGAAAGAAGCTCAAGGCCCTGGGATATGTTCAGTAGCGGACTCCCGCCCCCGGCAAAGCGGCCCAGCTACCTGGCAAGCACTATCTTCCGCGATCTGGACTGATCTCCTGCAACCACATTGCAGAAGTAGATGCCGGCGGGTACGGCGGCGCCTCGCATATTGGTGCCGTCCCAGCGAAGCGTTCTCTGCCCTTCGACCTTCTCGCCATCGAGCAGGGTTGTGACCTCGCGGCCCCTGACGTCGAAGATCCTCATGGTCACCCTGGAGCCCGGCGAAGGCACCGAGAACCTCAGCAGGGTCTCGGAGCTGAAAGGGTTCGGAACATTGGGGGCCAGCATAAGCTGAGCCGGACCCGCCACGTCGCCGACTCCCGATGTCCCGTCCTCATAGCTTATCAGGGAGAAGTCATCCACTCCGGCCTCCACGATCGAGCCGTCACCAAGGTCGCTCGCTATGAAGCGGAACTGGACCTGGTCGGTGAGCGTGATGTAGTCCTCGAGATCGCGCTCGATCTCGCGCCAGGTGTGATCCCCGGAGCGAATCGAGTCGATGGTTGCCCATGTGGTGCCTCCATCATCACTCACGTGGACAAGCCAGTCATCTGCGCCCGGGGATGCTCCCATTCCATTGCTATACCAGCGATAGTACCTCACAGATACATTAGGATAGGTTGAGAGGTCGAAGACGGGGCTGAATAGCGTGGTCTTTCCGCCATCTATGTCATAGGTGCCGATGCTCGCGCCGGCCCTGCAGTCGGTGATATAGGCGTTGACGCCGGGTGCGGGCGTATGATCGTCTTCGGGCTGGGCCTCGGTGGCCTCCGGATCGCAGCGGTCCCAGACGCCGGTCGTGGCATCGTCATCCACATCGCCGACCGTCCATCCCGCGTCGGTCTCGAAATCGTGATATACGATCGTGGTAATGTCGCCCACGAAGAAGGTGTGCACCTCGGCGGGAGCGCCGGCCGGGTCTGACACGCGGTTGGATTCGGTATCTTCCGCGACAATGTAATAGTCGACATAGGTGCCGCCCGCCTGGGCCGGGATATAGGCTTCATACTCATTTGGACTGCCGGTCGCGGTCATCGAGAGCGTCTGCTCGCCGCCGCCCGTGTCATAGCGAACCAGCAGCGAGTCCGAGTTCAGAGTGCCCGCGCTGACGATTTCCGCCACCACGTGATAAGGATTCGTGGTGTCGGTGGTATTCTCCAGCGGCGTGTGGTTGATGGCCACCCGGAAAGGACGGGCCATCTCGGCCACAAGCGCGACCGCCAGCTTGACCGAGCGCTCCGCCAGGGTGGAGGAGTTATAGCTTGTGCCGACAATATCGTCCGCGGTGTGGATATACGGGCTGTAACTGCCGCTGTCCTCGAAGAAAAGAATCGCGTCATAGCCATTGGCCCAGAAGGAAGCGTGATCGCTGCTTGCGCCCCCGGGAAGATACCCTTCCACCACAGGTAGGTCAGGCACATAGAGGCTTGCCATGTCTGTGGCCAGGTTGTACATCCACTCCGAGCTCGCATTGTCGATTATGTCGAGGTCCAGCACATCGCCGCTGGCAAGATAGCCGATCATGTCCACGGCAACCGCGCCGATGATATCGTCGCCGGCCGAGGCCGCGTCCGAGGCGAAGCCCTCGCTGCCATACAGGCCGAACTCCTCACCGCCGAAGGCGACAAAGGTGATGGTGTAGTCGAAGTCATAATTGGCCAGTATGCGGGCGCATTCCATCATGCAAACCGTTCCGGAGGCATTGTCGTCGGCGCCCGGACAGAAACTCGGGCTGGAGGTGTAGGAGTCATAGTGCCCGCCGATCACCACGATCTTGTCGGGGTTTGCGACGCCGGGAATCGTGCCGACCACATTGTCCTTATAAGTTGCGCTGTAGTTGTGATAATAGACTGTGTCGACCCCGAATGACTCGAGCCGGGCCTTGATCCAGTCGGCAGCGGCCTGGCAGCTGTCATGGGTCGCATAGCGGGTCTCGAAATCCTGGAGGCGCTGCACATTGGCATCAATCGTGGCACCGGACACTGAATCGACCATGGTCTGAATCAGGGGATCATAGGTCGCGGCCGCCGCCTTGAGCGGGATAAAAACCTCCTCGGTCGAGAGCCTGACGGGCCGTATGAATAGCCGGGCAATCTCCAAACCCAGTCCGGCCACATCCATAGCCTCTTCCTGGGAAGCTTCGATCACGGCCTCCCTGCCGTCGAACCTCAGGATGCGGGCATGGGCCCGGATCTCGGCCTCGCTTGCGCGCCCTCCCACTCCGACGGTGAAATAGGTCTTGCCTTCAATCGACTCGTCGAGGACAGTCCAGTCCAGACCAAGAGCCTCCAGCGCCTGACGGCCTTCGGGCCCGGCGGCAACCAGTATATATGTATCCATCTCCCTCAGGACCATCACGTCCCTCGCCAGCAGCTCTGATGCCGTCTCCGGGCCGGGATTATCGATCGAGATCAGGGCCCGGTCCGCGGCGGCTTGAGCCGTGACACAGGAGACAGCAAGAAGCAGGATCATTCCGAGCAGGGCCTTCCTCATTTCACACCTCGTCTTTCACCTTGATGATGTCCGCATGTTGTCCTTGCATATATTCATGCATTATAAGTTCAGCACATCTATTATAACATAAGCAAGGCGATAACTCCAGCATTTATAGCATGTTACGGATGCCCGGAATCTTTTTTGTGTTTCAAAAGGACGGGTTTTCCGCTATCATTCTCTTGCCCCGGCCCTGTCACCGGCGGGGCTTCTTAGTGCTGACAACAAATCTGCGATTTTTGCACGGGAGCAGGAGGTCGAAACAGAATGGAGTATTCCTACTCGGGAGTCTCGAACCGCATCTTTCGCTCTGAAATCAGAGAGATACTGAAGCTGACCCGCAAGCCGGGGGTGATATCCTTCGGCGGCGGCCTGCCCGACCCATCTCTCTTCCCGGTCGATGAGATCGCCGAAATAAGCGGCAAGGTGCTCAAAGAAAAGGGCTATCTGGCCCTGCAGTACGGGCCCACCGCGGGCGAATCCGAGATGCTGGAGGCCCTTCAGGCACACATGGACGAGTTCGGGGACAAGACGGCTGTCGAGCAGATCTGCCTGACCTCATCATCCCAGCAGGGCCTGGATCTCCTGACACTCCTCTTCATCGATGAGGGCTCTCCCATCGTGCTGGAGTCCCCCTCCTATCTCGGCGGCATCCAGGCCTTCGCGCGCGGAGGAGCGGACATGCATCCGGTCCCGCTCAAGGAAGACGGGATGGACCTGGATCATCTGGAGAAGATATTGAAGGACCTGGACTCGCAGAATAGAAAGCCGCGCTTCATCTATGTGATACCCGACTACCAGAACCCCTCGGGGATCACCATGACGCTCAATCACAGGAAGCGGCTGCTGGCGCTCGCCGATGAGTACGGGGTGCCGCTGGTTGAGGATTCGCCCTATCGCGAACTGAGTTTCACCGGCGAGGTGCTTCCCAGCCTCTGGACTCTGGCCGGCGGCAAGGGTGTCATAATGCTCAAGACCTTCTCCAAGGTGCTTTTCCCCGGGATGCGCATGGGGTGGATCGTCGCCGAGGAGCCCGTCATCGATAAGATCATCCTGCTCAAGCAGTCGGTGGACCTCTGCACGCCTTCCTTCACGCAGCTGATCCTCGCCGAGTACATAAGGCGGGGTAAGATGAAGCAGTCGATCGAGAAGGCCATCGAGTGCTACCGGCCCAAGCTGGAGGCGATGCTTAAGGCGCTTGAGAAACATATGCCTGAAGAGGTGACCTGGTCGGTCCCCACCGGAGGCATGTTCATCTGGCTCACCCTGCCCGAGCGCATCGACACCAGGGAAATCTTCACGACGGTGGTCGAACACAATGTGGCCTATGTGATCGGGCAGCCGTTTCACTGCGACCATTCGGGGAGCAATACGCTCCGCCTCAACTACTCTTTTCCCTCGGTCGAGAAAATCGGCACCGGCATCGAGCGTCTTGCCGCCGCCATAAAGGAGGTCCTTTAGGAGGCGTCCGACACCCCCGGCCAGGTCCCGGTTCTCTGCGTTCAAAAGTAAG
>JASFOL010000005.1:0-15061 GCA_050116545.1 bacterium
GAACCAGGTTTGCGTCTTCTTGCTTCATCTCAATTACATACACCGCGGTAGAAAGTTGGTGATCAGATTTCGGGACCAGCTTGTACAGTCGATGATCATGCCGTTCCCCGCATCGACAAGTCCCCAGTGTTAACAGCTCCCCTGAACAACACCCGGCGCACACCGGGGGAGCGGCGCCCGCCGGCACCGGGCGTCTCCGTGCACAGACCGGCCCGCCCTATTCGATCCGGAAGATCATATCCAGACCGGCATACTGGAACACTTCCCTGATGTGGCTGCTCATGTTCTTGAGCGTCAGCTGCTGCCCCTTCTCGCGCAGCCGCTTCTCAGTACCCAGCAGCAGGCTCAGACCGCCACTGGATATATAGGAGAGTGCCTCGAAATCTACGATGGACGCCTCCGAGACCCGGTCGAAGACCTCCCGGGCCCGCTCCACCTGAGATGCATCAAACCTGCCTGAAAGCACAATCCTCGCCCCGGAAACCTTGATGTCAAACATTGGCCTTCCCCAGGTATTTGGTAAGTGTGATCCGGCCCTGCCGGTCACGGTAATCATAGCTGACCTCGTCCATGAAAGACCTTACGAGGCGGATCCCCAGCCCTCCGGGCTCGCGGTCCTCGATGGGCCGGTCGATGCTGTTGGGCGTGAATTTGGTGATATCAAAACGTTCCACATCGGAATCTGTCAAAGTGACAATCACCTTGTCCTGATCCGCCCGCAGCTCTACCACGATATCATTGGTGTTGTCAGGGTTGTATCTTACCATATTTACGAAGATCTCTTCAATCGCCAGCTTTAGGCCATACGAGTCGGATTCACTTAGATGATGTTCGAGGGCAAAATCGTTGATGAAGTTGAAAAGACTGTCCAGAGAGTCCAGATGTCGCTTACATGCTCTTTCCATATAAGCCTTTTACCTGATGGCCCTGCCACGGCATCAAGTGCCGTGCGCTAAGGTAGTTAGGGAGATTGTCCCAACCGGAAGATGAGGATGTCAACCAGAATCGCACACGCATATAGCCGGCGGCGAGCATGGCGAACAATATGTTACATAATGCGGCTTCTCACGCTCTCAAGAAGCAGGATGGAAGCACCCTCCTCATAAGGCGTGCCTTCATAGTCCCCGAACTCGCCGGTGACCTCAAAGCCGGCCCGGCCGAGCAGCCGGTGAAGCTGATCACGCGTGCTTATCCCCACCCTGGAGCGCTGCTCGATCTTCTCGACGAGCTTCCCGCCGCGGAACACATTGAACACCAGCTCGACCCTGACCGTCCCATCGGGCATCACCTTGCGGCCGACCCTACGCTTGTAGGTGATGTCCCCCACCCTGTGCTCGCCGGCCCAGCTTCCGGGGTCGTCCTTCATCAGGCCCACCCAGACCTCAAAGATTAGCCGGCCACCAGGCTCAAGGTGCCTCGCGATATTGGACAGGGCCTTCAGGCGCTCACCATCATCCAGGAGATGGTCGAAGCTGCCGGCCATGAAGGCCGCGGGTACGATCCTTCCGGCATCGAAGGAACCTGCATCGGATTGGATCAGGGTGATAAGGCTCTTGAGATCCGGCTCCCGGTCAAGCCTGGAGCGGAACTGCCCGGCCATCGAGGGTGAGGGCTCTACCGAGATCATCCGGGTCCCTTTCCGGGCAAGGGCAATTGCGATCCTGCCGGTGCCGGCCCCTATGTCCAGGACCTCACCGAACCCGGAGCCGAACCTGGTATAGAAATCCATGGCGGTCCGGTCGGCGAACATATCATAAATGCCCGCGATCCTGTCATATCCATCACGCGGGGTCATGGTCCGCCTCCTTGCTCTTCTTGAGAGGGCTTCAGGCGGACATATTGCCCTGACTGTACCTGAACAGGCGGGCTGCAGTGATTCCTAGCGCCTGAATACCGGGCCGGAAGGCCTATTTCATGATATCATTGATGAGATCGAGATAGTCCGAAAGCAGCCGCGTAATCAGGAATTTCTCCCTGACGACTTCCCTGGCTTTCTTCCCGACCTCATCGCCCAGGGCCGGGCTCTTGAGAATTTCAACGATCCGGTCAACGAAGCCGTCCGTGTCGCCCGGATCGAGCAGGAAACCCGTCTCGCCATCCTCGATCTGAAGCGAAATGCCTCCCACGCTCGAGGCCACCACGGGTTTCGCCTTCCAGAGCGCCTCCGTAACTGTGAGACCGAAACCTTCTCTGGTGGACTTCTGGATAATCACCGCGGAGCTCCGCTGGAGGACATTGACGAGGATATTGTTCTCACTCGTGATAAAAACGGCATCGCCGGACTCAATCAGGTCCTTTGCCCTTTCCACCACCTCATCATATATCTGCCTTCCTTCGGGGTCATCCGCGGCCATGCTTCCGCACAGCACCAGGCGGCAGTCCACCTTGCGGCGGACCTTCTCGAAGATCTCGACCACGCCCATGGGGTCCTTCCAGATGTCAAAGCGGGAGACCTGGCAGAGCACAGGCTTGTCGGTGGGAACTCCGAACTTTTCGAGATACTTCTCCACCATGTTTCCGTTCAGCTGCATGTTCTTGGGCGAGAGAGGGTCGATCGCGGGATTGATCACCCGCTGAAGAACCGGCAGGTCATCCCTTCTATAGGCAGGATTGGAAACGATGACCAGGTCATATTTGAGAATGAAGGATTTGAGATACTCCCAGAGCCTGGTGTTGGGGTTCGTGAGATCGATATGGCAGCGCCATACCCAGGGCTGGCGCTTCCTCAGGTAATTGACCAGCGGCAGCGGCTGGGGATCGTGGATGATAATGCAGTCGTCGTCCAGACGACAGTATGACGCGAAGGTCTGGCTGGCCTGGGTGTAGAGGTTCTTCTTGATCTGAGTGAGATTCACTTTCGCGCCCTGGAGGCCATTGTGGAACTTCTTGGTGATATCGAAAAAGTCGGGGGTCCCGCGCAGGATTCTCCAATCGGCAGATACGCCTGCATCGTTCATGAGCGGCACCAGGGTGTTCAGGATCTCGGCAACGCCGCCCCCGTAATAGGTTGAATTGATATTGATTACCTTGTGATCGTAGAGGGTTCTCGCCTTCTTGTAGAGCGAGGATATCACCTCTTCTCCGACGATCTTCCTGTAGTCGTCCAGGTTCTGCATGTCTACCCCTTGTGTCGACTTCCCACGTTGTAGCCCTGCCAAGGCCCTTCGCAATCTAACTAATGCTAACCCCTGAGCTTCGCAAGCAGGTTTCTCACATCCTGATGTGAGCCCACATTGAATCTGGCGCGCGTAGTCGTCAAACCCACGCGTATCGAGTATGCCGTTTCGGGGACCGCCTCGAACATGTCCTCGTCGGTCCAGTCATCGCCTATGGCCAGAATGAAGCCCCACTCCTGCCTGGCGACCCATTTCGAGGAGGCCCTACCCTTGTTGACGCTCAGGTCCTTCACTTCTGTTACCTTTGAGCCCTCAAGGATGCCGATATTGAGATTGGCCACCAGGTTCTCCAGGTCGTCCCGCAGCTCGCGCGATCTTGTGGATCCCTGAACGGGGTCGGCCTTACGGTAGTGCCAGGCCAGCGAAAAGGACTTCTCCTCGATAAAGGACCCGGGGGTCCTGTCCACATAGAGCTCGAGCAGCGGCCTCACCTGGGCTTTCCAGTCGTCCTTGAGGTTCTCAACCGCTTCCCACTCCCCCCCGGGCTCCCGGACCCAGACCCCGTGCTCGGCGACAAGTCCGACACCCAGCTGGCCCAGCCATTCATCCAGCGTTTCCCGGTCCCGTCCGCTCACCATCACAACCTCGTTCTTGCGGTTGCGGGCCAGCCTGGCCAGCAGCTTGCTCAGATCCTGATCGGGCCTGGCCTTCCGGGGCCACTTGCTGAAAGGAACCAGAGTTCCATCATAATCCAGCAGAATCAGGCGCTTCCCCGCGGCCTTGTAGTCTTTGACGATCCGGGCCTGTATGTCCGGTGTAAGCCTGCTGATTCCACGGTCGGCCTGCAGCCGCTTGACTCGCTCCAGCCGGTCCATGAAGTCCCCGACCCAACCACCGATGCTGTAGCGCGCCAGCCGGTGCTGCATCACCCTGTTCCGCTCGATCTGATCCTCTTCAGGCATCGAAAGAGCCTGCTCCATGGCGGCGACTATCTCTTCCTGGTTATTGGGATTTACGATTAAGGCCTCTCCCAATTCCTTCGCCGCTCCGGCCATCTCACTTAAGATCAAAACGCCCTTGCCGTCTGTCTTGCTGGCCACAAACTCCTTCGCAATGAGGTTCATCCCGTCTCTCAAGGGCGTGACCAGGGCAACGTCGGAGAGTTTATACAGGGCTATCAGCTTATCGAAGGGCACTGAACGGTAGAGGTACCAGACGGGAATCCAGTCTATCGATCCGTACTTCCCGTTTATCCTGCCGACCAGCTCGTCCACACGCCGCTTGAGCATTCTGTAGTGTTCGACCCCGGTTCGCGAGGGGACTGCGACCATCACCAGGGTCAGGTTCCCGCGGTATTCGGGATTCCTCTCCAGGAAGAGGTCGAAGACTTCCAGCCGCTCCGGGATGCCCTTGGTATAGTCGAGCCGGTCTATTCCCAGAATCAGCTTGCGGTCCCCTATTCGTCTGCGGATGCGCCTGCACTGTTCCTGGACGCCAGGCCGCTCGCCGGCGGTCGAATAGTGTTTGTAGTCGATCCCCATGGGAAAGGCGTCCACCCGGACGGTGCGGCTTCCGACAGATATGAATCCGAAATTGTGCTCATAGCCGCATACCCTTCGCACGCTCTCGTCGAAATGGCGGACATAGTCATAGGTGTGAAATCCCACGAGGTCGGCGCCCAGAATGCCTTCCAGGATCTCTCTCCGCCAGGGCAGCAGCCTGAATACCTCTGAGGAGACAAATGGAATGTGAAGAAAGAAGCCGATGGTGGCGTCGGGTAACTCCTCCCGGAGCATCTTCGGCAGAAGCATCAGCTGATAATCGTGAATCCATATGGTGTCGCCTTTCCGCGCGGTCCTGAGCACTTCGTCGCAAAACTCCCTGTTCACCCTCTTGTATGCATCCCAGAAATGCTTGTTGTAGACAGTGTAGATCGGGAAGTAGTGGAAGAGCGGCCAGATGGTCTTGTTGGAAAAGCCGTGGTAGTAGTACTCAATGTCGTGGCGCGTGAGATTGACACATTTGCACTGCTTCTCCAGGAGCATGGCATCGACTTCGTCCTCATGCCCTTTGAGGCGCTCCCTGGACATACCGCACCAGCCCACCCAGACCGAGTCCTTCGTCCTGGCCACCGAGCCCAGGCCGGTCGCAAGCCCTCCGGCGCTCGACTCCAGATGTAACTTGCCGTCCTTCCTGGCCACCGTGACCGGCAGCCTGTTGGAGACTATCACAAGTCTGCTCAACCTGGACCTCCTGTCCATGGGCCGCCGGCGATTGTAGTTGATTCCGGCGGCCCTTTCAACGGATTTCAAAAGCCGGGGCCGGGCCGCGAACTATGAATCTGCCCGGGTTCCAGGCAATTGCCGTAGAGAGCTGGTGACTACTCGACCTTGAAGATGAACTTGAGCACCACCCCGAAGAGCATCGAGATGATGAGGAAGCTCCACATCCAGGAAAGGCTGAAGAAGCCCCAGTTGAAGGACTTTTCAGGATACTTGATCTCGATCGACTCAAGGGGCATCGTCGAAGGGATGCGGGGCGCTCCCGGATTGAAAATCGTCTCCAGGATGGAGCTCTTCTTGAATTTGGTGAAGACCGGCACGATACGGTCGGTGCTGAAAACCGGCAGGGTCATCTCGCCGGAAGCGCCCGAGACCACGATGTCATGAATTCCCCGGTCCTTGATACGGATCTTCCAGTCGGCCTCGCCGAGTGAGGCGATCCTCACCGCCGGGCTGGCCTTCTCGATGCCGGGGCCGGTGCTGAGGCGTACGCCTTCACGCATCACGTCGGTGCCCTCGGCGACCTTCACCTTGATCATCGCCGTGTCGCCGGGCATCAGGCCGTCCGTGACATAGCGAAGATTGAGCTGCACCATGATAAGAATCACGGGGACTATCATCACCACCGCGGGGATCAGGGCCAGCTTCATATAGCTCAAATTGGCGCCCAGAATCCGGCGCTGGGAATTCATCACCGCCGAGACATCGTCCTTGTAGAGGCGCATCTCCAGGAAATAGGCCCCTATTCTGGTCTTGACCGCCTTCATGGCTTCCTGGTTGGAGGTAAGCTTGAAGAGAAACAGCATGACGGCGCCCGTGATGACGGATATGAATATCAGCCCGCCGTAGGCATTGCCGTTCTCAAAAGGCCTGAGTATGAAGGAGAAAAACTGAGTCAAGTCTTATCCTCGCTTCCCGCACTGTGCCTGAGTGATCCGCCACAGGGCCGGACTGAAACTCACGATATGTACCCCAGGCCCTTAAGCCTGTCCTTTATCTCGTCGTCGCCCTGGGCCCCTTCCAGCTTGGAGAGTTCCTTCTCGATCAGGTGAACTATGAACTCATCCACCGAGGAATAACCGGCAAGCCCGGCGACTTTCTTGGCTCTTTCGTAGAGGTCCTTCTCGACCTTTATCTTCGTGCCGCCAAACATTTCCCCCTCCTTAACTCTGGCCTGACCTTTCTCGAATCTACCTCTGGACCATGTCTCTGTTGAACAGATCGGTGCCGACCATATCGGGCTCCTTCTCGATCCCGAACTCTCCCAGAATCGTGGGAGCAAGATCATAGAGGGCCGGCGTATTATATGTGACTCTCTTGCTGGTGAACAGCACGCCAGGGACCACCTCCCTGGCCATGCAATGGTCCCCGCTCCAGCGCTTGGCATTGTCGGTGATCAGGGCCCTGGTCACCTTCCCGAGGGCCGTTTCCCAGGAGCCGCGATAGCCCTTATTGTAACCGATTATCATGTCGGGGGCCTCATCGACGGCTTCACCCGAATACCAGTCGCTGGTCTTGTAGACCTCGGCGATTATCTGCTCGCCGGTCTCCGGGTCCCTGACCGCAAGGAGCTTCTGCCGGATCTCGTCGATTATGTGTTCCTTCTCGGCGCCGGGCGCCACCACGCCCTGGCCTTCCCTGCCGATCTCGTTGATGTATAGACCGTTGATCCCCAGGGCATAGGCCTTGGTTCCGCTCCAGTCAACATTCTCGAAGAACTCATCGCTCTCTTCGCGGAAATCATCGCGCAGGGACATATAGCCGTTCCAGTAGAGCCAGGTATTGAGATGGAAGTTTCTCCTGAAGGTGGTAAAACCGTGATCCGAAAGCGCTATCACGGTGGTCTCGGGACCGACGCGCCCGACCGCATGGCCCAGGATCGAATCCAGCCTGGTGTAATAGTACTCGATGGTGCCGCGGTACTTCTCGGCGAGTTGCTCATCGTACATGGGATGGTCCGGGTCACGGAACCTCCAGAACATGTGCTGGAGGCAATCCGCCGTGGAGAAGTAGCAATAGAGCAGGCCCCAGTCGAACCGGTCGAGCTCGTAGTCCAACATGTCCCGCGTCTGCTGGAGTACGAACTCACTCTGGGTGAGGTATTCATCTTCATTCAGCCGGCCCTCATTCAGGGCCCAGGTTTCCTCGGCTATTCCCTGCGTGTAGAAGGGCCCGATCGCCTCGGCCAGCTCCTTGGAATAGCCCGGCGGGGTCGAGATGGGCATGGCGGGAGCGCGCGGATCTATCTGGATCGGACTCATATAGAGCTCGAAGTCGGGCCGGACCGCCTTGAGATAGAAACGCACGATACCCTGAGCCGAGACCAGGGGCATCATGTCGATTTTCAAGGTGACCCAGTCGCTCCACTCCTTCTCACTCAGGATCAGTTCGTTATCCTGCACCTGGATCTTGCAGGCCGGATAGTCCGGATCGAGGTAGACCGTGAGAGGAATCTCGGTATCCGGGCTTCCTTCGAGGAAGGTATTGGGCGGACCGAGGATGGTGGTCTCGATCTTATTGTCGAAATTGTCGACCACGAAGACCCTGCCGCCGGTTTCCTGGCTGACAACATAGGGCTTGGTGGTAAAGAACGAGAAGGTGCCATAGGTGCCCAGCATATCGGGAGTGCCCATGCCGGAGAGTCCCCTCGAAGAGTGTCCGCTCGGCGGGAAGTTCGACGGCAGCCTAAGGGTGACCGCCGGGATATCATGCTCCTCGAGAATCTCCCAGAAGGATTTGCCCTTTCTGAGAAGCACCACCTCGGCCTTTGAGAGCGGGATTATGTACTTGCCGATCTTGATGGTCTTGGCGGCATCGTCGGTCACAGTGGTGGAAAGATAGGGAAGATAGGTCTCGGGGTCACGGGCGATGAAGTCGAAGATGCCGTGACCGCCCGGGTTCTTGCCGGTTATGAAATTCGACCAGGCCACGGGACTCTGCGGCGGAATGCTGGTCTGGAGATTGCAGAAACTGCCCTTCTGCCTCAGGCGCTCGAGGTTGGGAAGCTTGCCTTCCTTCATCAACTTGTCGGCGATCTTGGGGTCCATCCCGTCGAATCCCATCACCAGCACCCTCGGCTTATCCTCCGAGTAAAGCGCGCCGGCAAAGAACACCAGCAGGAGCCCCGCCATCACGGCAGCCATCAATCCTCTGCTCAGTATGTTTCTCATTTCACCTGCTCCTCGTCTGCACAACCCATCCGACCCCGCCCCTGGATCAGACTCAATTGTCAGGCCCGTTCAAACAGGCCGGTTCATTCAATCAACCTGCCCTTTGGTGTTATTCAATTATCGGCTTTCCATCCATGTACGGCGGCGGCTTGACGCCGAACAGGTTGAGGATGGAAGGCGCGATGTCCTGTATAGACGGACTTTCCGACATTATCTTCTTATTCGATATCAGGACCGCGGGCACGCAGCTGGGATCTATGCAGTGATCCCCGCTCCATGACTTGGTATTGTCATCAAACACCTCTTCGGTCACCTGCCCGGTGACGGCCTCCCAGGAAGCCCTGTAGCCGGCGCTGTAGCCTATGATAAGGTCGGGCCCGTCGGCCACATAGGGTCCCGAGTAGACTTCATTGGCGTCATATGCGCTCTTGATGGCGACCTTTCCGGTTTCGGGATCTTTCAGGCCGCTCAGCAGGTCCTTGAGTTCCATCACCAGATTGGGAAGCTCCTCGGCGGTTACGATTCCCTGGCTCTCACGGTCCTTCAGGTTTATGAAAAGACCTCCGAGGCCGAGCGCATAGGCCCTGGTCTTCGACCAGTCCACCCCCTCGAACCACTCACCGCTCGTCGCTCCCTCCTTGAGATGGAGATAGCCTTCCTTCTTGAGCCAGGAGTTGAGATTGACTCCGCGGTTGAAGCCCTTGAAGCCATGATCCGACATGATGATCAAGGCTGTCTTGTCGTCTAGGTATGTCATCAGCCTGGCCACGGTCTCGTCGACCTTGACGTAGAGATTCTCGATCGCGTCCTTGTGCCTGGTGGTTTCCTTGTCGCGATTGGCGGGGTGATCGGGATCGAGATAGCGCCAGAGCATGTGCTGCACCCTGTCGGTTATGTCGAATACGCAGATCACGGCGCCTCTCTTGACCCTTTCCAGCTCATTGAAGAGCATCTTCTCGCGCTCTTCATTGATGAGATAGGCCTGCTCGAGGAACTGGTCCTCATCGATTATCCGCTCATTCAAGGCCCAGGTGTCTTCCGCCAGGCCGAGAGTGGCATAGGGTCCAAGCAGCTTGGAGAGATAAACCGAGTAATAGAATGGATGCGATATGGGCATGGCGGGCTTTTCAGGATCGATATTGATCGGCGTTACATAGAGTTCCAGGTCGGGCTCCACCGACTTGAGAATAAAGCGGCTTATGCCGCGAACCCGGATTCCCAGCCCGGCCGAGAACTCCAGCGTGATCCAGGGCGAGTGCTTGCCTGTCTCCAGTTTGCAGGTCTCCTTGCCCACGGTCAGGGTGGCCGTTTTTCCGTCATCCGCCGGTTCCACCTTGAAAGCCAGTTTCAGCGGCGGCGCACCCTTGACCATTATGTTCTCGGGGCCTATGAGGTCTCCCGTGTAGGCGCCGGAGCCATTGGTCAGCTCATACGCGAAGCCGCCGGTGTACTTGCCCAGCGATTCACGGTTTGATGAGTAGAATGAGAAACTTCCCTGGGTGCCCCTAAGGTCGGGGACGCAGAGAGATGACAATTGCACCCCGCCGAACTTGTCCGGCGGAAATGTTATGGGTACGCGGATCACGGATGAGAAGATGTCGTTCTCCCCGAGAACCGTCCAGAAGGGCTTGCTCTTCCTCAGCGGCCGGTAGGACGGCTTATTGAGGGGCAGCCTGTACTTCCCAAGCGGGAGCCACTTTGTGGGCGGCCTGATGTCTGCCGATGATAGCACCGACATATAGGTGTTTCGCTCGGGCGCCAGGAAGTCGAAGATATTGTGCTTGCCCGGATTGACACCGGTCGAAAAGGAAGACCATGCCACCGGCGAGATCGGCGGGCATGTGCTCCACATCTGCCTGAAGCTGCCCTTCTCGATCAGGGCGGAGATACTGGGAAGCTTGCCCTTATTGAGCAGCCGCTGAAGCAGGACCGGGTCCAGACCGTCGAAGCCGACCACGATCAACCGCTTGATATCACCCTTGATCCCCTTGCCGCGCCCCCGTATCTTCCTGATGGCAAAACGGATAGGCCAGGTCAGAAAGAATATGAAGGCCAAAAAGAAGGTGGCGAAGAGAACCAGAAACGAGGTGAGAAACGCGAAGCCGGCGCCAGGGCCTATGTAGGCATAGGCCGCAGATGGGGCCAGGATGCCCACAAAGAGAGCCGCAAGCATCAGGCGGATAGCCGGCGGAAATACCGGTGAATATCTTCGGGTATTTCGCGTGCTATTGTCAGCCCTATCTTTCACAGGGGTTACCCCGGCCTCCAGATGATTCGACTCCATAGGATGTACATCGGCGCACTTTCCCGTTCCTTCAGGAAAATCTGGCGCCTAACTCCTTTTGTTCAATCCAGTTAGGCCCTCCTTGGCCCAACCAGATCTTTGCGTCGCTATGCTGTTCAGGTCTCGCTTTTGTCTTCAGGTCAATAGATTAAACGGCTCGGGCCGCTATATGTTCCCTATATTGGATGCCGGGAGCGATGATCGGTATCCCCGCACACAATATAAACTAAGGTGATTCCCGGCTGTTATCAATGGCTATCTGAAGGGGCGGAAGCCTCGAAGGGAGCGGGGGCTCCGGCCGCATCCAGGCCGCGGCAGCATGTATGCCGCTTACGGCCTGCCCATTTCCTCATGACAGCCTGATCGCGACCGGGCCAGCTCTGCTGCCTGCCAATTCCCCGTGACAGCCTGCTGGCGACGGGGCCCGCTTTGCGGCCCCTAACGATACCTGTTGGTGATAGGCATGCGGCGGTCCTTGCCGAAGGCCCGGGTGGTTATCTTGATCCCCGGAGGCCCCTGACGGCGCTTATATTCATTGCCGTCCACGAGACCCGCCACCCTGCGAACGACGCCGCGCGCATAGCCCTTTGAGGCTATGGCATCGATGCCCAGGTCCCCCAGCACATACATGTCCAGTACCGGGTCGAGGATCTCATAGGGCGGGAGCGTGTCCTCATCCTTCTGGTCGGGCCTCAATTCCGCTGAAGGGGGCTTGGTCATTATGCTCGCGGGTATCACGGTCTTTCCCAGCGAGTTCCGGTAGGCAGCCAGCTCATAGACAAGGGTCTTGGGAACATCCTTGAGGATGGCGAAACCGCCGGCAAGGTCGCCGTAGAGCGTGCAGTAGCCGACGGCCAGCTCGCTCTTGTTTCCAGTGGTCAGGACCAGCCAGCCATACTTGTTTGACAGCGCCATCAGGATATTGCCCCTTATGCGCGCCTGGATGTTCTCCTCCGCGACGTCGTGGGTCAGCCGCTTGAAGTCCGATCCCATCGTCTCCCGGTAGGCCCGGAAGACCCTATCGATTCCGATCTTCTTGAACTCGATGCCCAGGTTCCGGGCGAGCTTCCTGGCATCGGTGACACTGGACCGGGACGAGTACCTGGAGGGCATCCCCACACCCACCACATTCTGTTCGCCGAGGGCATCGGCGGCAACCGCGGCCACCAGGGCGGAGTCGATGCCGCCGCTCAGGCCTATCACCACTTTTCGGAAGCCGTTCTTCCTGACATAATCCCGGGTGCCCAGCAAGATCGCCCGGTAGGCCTCTTCCAGCCGGCCCACGGGTTCGGCAAGGCGCGGAGCCACCCTTCGCTTGCGGGCCCTGGGACTGGCGGCCACCCTGAGGGTACGGACCGGAACACTCCGGGACTTGCCGCCGCGCCCGGAGGCGGTCATTCGTTGAATCGGCTTCCTGAGGGTCTTCTCATCCAGATCCGCAACTATGAGGTCCTCCTCGAACTGTCTCGCCCTGGCTATCACGCCGCCGGCCGGGTCAATGATCATGCTGTGCCCGTCGAATACCAGCTCGTCCTGCCCGCCGACCAGGTTGAGATATGCGACATGGGCATCATTTTCCACCGCCCGCTCTATCATCAGGGCTTCCCGCTCGGATCCCTTTCCCATCTGATAGGGAGAAGAGGATATGTTCAGAACCAGGCCTGCCCCCGCCCGCTTGACCTGCGCCGCCACGACATCCTTGTGCCAGATATCCTCGCAGATGCTGATTCCGATCCTCGCCCTTCCCAGCGACAGCACACAGGTGTTCCTGCCAGGTGTGAAATAGCGCTTCTCATCAAAGACACCGTAATTGGGAAGGTGGATCTTGCTGCAGGCTGAAACCAGCTTCTTATTGTGAATAACCGCTGCCGAGTTGTGAAGAGCCTTGCCTTGGATCCGGGGATATCCGATCACCGCGACCATCCGCCCCACCTTTCCGGCGATCCGCTCTATGGCGGCTTCACAATCATCGAGGAATCGCCTTCTCAGGAGAAGATCCTCGGCCGGATAGCCACAGATCGCCAGCTCGGGAAAGGCCACGACGTCGACATCCTGCTTGCGGGCCTTTTCCAGCCACCGGATCACCTTGAGCGTGTTCCCCTTGATATCACCGACCGTGGGATTGATCTGTGCAAGCCCTACCCTGAGCATCCTGGATTCTCCCGAGCCACGGGGCTTCTCTTCGGCCACCCGGCCCACTCTCCGCCACCAGGAAAATCATAGGACACGGGATAAGAGGACACAATACCTAATTGGAGGATATGGCCGCGCCCCCGCTCCGCCCGGCGGCATCCGTGGCGACGCCTCAATTTCCTGCGCCTCAATTCCCTGTTGTCACCGGCAGGCCATTTGTGTAGGCTTTGACCTGAAAAGGGAGATCATGAAGCGAGAACACGTCGGAACCATAGTCTTCGCCGCGGTTGTCCTCGTGGTGGCCTATCTCTTCTACATAATCTACAGTCCCTTCCTCAAGCCCCTGATCTGGGGCGCGGTCTTCGCAGGCGTCTTCTATCCTCTGAACGCCAGGATCGGCCGGAAGATCAAGAAGAGGAACGTCAGGGCCCTGCTGATGTGTATAATCGTTGTGGCCGTGATCGGAGTTCCGGCTGTCTTCCTGAGTGTCGGGCTGATCGGAGAGGTCGTCAATGTGGCCCCGAAGTTCAGCCAGGCCGTTGAATCGGGCAAGCTGGACATGGTGTTCAGGCCGGAGGCCTTCGGATGGAATGAGAGAATCAAGGAAGCTCTCGGTCCATACGTGGACGTGTCCAACCTGGATATGGAACTCATGATCTCCACGAATCTCAAACACCTGTCGGCTTTCCTGATCGACTGGCTTTCCAATCTGGTTGGCAATGTCTCACTGGCCATATTCACCTTTTCGCTGATGGTGCTCTCGATGTTCTTCTTCTTCAGGGATGGAGACGGGATGGCGGTGAGGCTGAAGGAACTGCTACCAATGTCGGAGAACTTCAAAGAGAGCCTCACGGTGCGGATCAAGGAAGTGATACGAGCTTCGATCTATGGCGGGGTGCTTGTGGCCGGCATTCAGGGCGCCCTGGGCGGGATTCTCTTCTGGGCGCTGGGACTTCCATCGCCGATCTTCTGGGGTGCCATGATGGCGCTTCTCTCCCTGTTGCCCCTGGTGGGACCCTGGTTTGTGTATCTGCCGGCGGCCGCGTATTTCTTCCTCACGGGCAGCGTCGTCAGGGGCATAATTCTGCTGGTGCTGGGTATCGTGATCGTGAGCCAGTCCGATAATCTCGTGCGCCCATTGATCATTGGAGGGCGCACCAAGATTCCCACCCTGCTGCTTCTCTTCAGCATAATCGGAGGGATAAAGGCATTCGGGCTCCTGGGCCTGGTGCTCGGCCCGGTCATCGCCTCGATTGTGCTCGCATTCCTCGAGGTCTACAGGCCTCACCCCGAGCCAGCTTAGTCAAAACCAAATTCAAGAATGGCAAATTCAAGAATGGGGTCAGGTACTAGATCTTGAATTCAAGAATCGGTACCTGACCCCAAATTTGAATTCTGGCAGATTATTCGCAGATTACTCGTCGTCCTTGAACTTGGCCTCAGCCAGGGTATAGGTGATGCCGATTGAGAGAGCCTGATTGATCTGGCGCTTGGTGGAGATGTCGCGGTCATAGAAAAGCCTGAAGTCCAGGGCCACGGTGACGAAACTCGCCACCTTCGCCGCCAGCAGATTATCCCAGCGAACATCGACCGCATTGGAGGCCTTGAGGTCGGAGAAGAGATCGACCAGCGATATGTAGCGGAGATTCTCGGAGATCGGCCAGTCCACACCGGTGACCCATTCGGCCCCGACCTTGCTACGCACTTTCTCGATCTTCTCGGTTTCGGGATCATCCGCGTAAGGCATCGGGAACTTATCGGTCACGGTCTGCTTGAATGCGGCGCCGAGCCGCGACCTGACTATTCCGCCGAGGAACTTGCGGCCGATGCCGAAACTCTCTGTGAAATAGCCAGGGTCCATGAAATTGGATATCTCCACCTTGTCCGAATCGGAGTAGGCATACCCCTTCGCGAACTGGCTCTCAAACTTGAAAGCCACATAAGGATCCACGTGATAATTGGCCAGGTAGTTGTAGACACTTCCCAGCCTGATTTCGTCGATTGACTTGACGGCTTCGCGGTCGCCGGTCTTCTGCATACCATAAGTCATCTTCAGGCTGTTGACCCACTCCCGTC
>JASFOL010000006.1:0-14929 GCA_050116545.1 bacterium
GATGGCGGGGATCGGCCCCCGGGATGAACAGCGCTACGGCGACGCCGTCGCCGGAGCCTATGCCGAGGCCGACCGGATACTGGGTGAAGTCCTGGACATGATAGACGATTCGACCGTGCTCCTGATTGTGTCCGATCACGGCTTCAAGTCGGGAGGGATGAGGCCGCTGAGCGACTCGCGAATGGGTTTCGGCCAGGCTGTCTCCTGGCACAGGATCAGGGGGTCGATAGCCATGTTCGGAGGCCCGGTGAGGAAGGGCTGCGAGATACAGGATGCCGGCGTGATGGACATTGCTCCCACGCTGCTCTATCTTCTCGGCCTTCCGGTTGACGAGAAGATGAAGGGCCGGGTGCTCACCGATGCCCTGGATCAGGCCTGGGTCGATACGCATCCCATCACCTACACCTCAGAGTATGACGCCCTGGCCGGAGGCCAGGCCCTTGTGGCCGGACCCACAGCGGCAGACAGAGCGCTCAAGGACAAGCTGATCTCGCTCGGCTACGTGGCCGGCGGCAACTCGGCGCTCCAGAACCTCGCCACCTACTATCACAAGAACGGCCGCTTCGAGGAAGCCCTGGAAGTCTGGCAACAGCTTGTGGAACTCGAACCCGACAATTCGGCCGCGAGGATTAGCCTGGGCAACGCTTACTACAAGACAGGTAAGGACGACCTGGCGATCCGGGTGCTTGAGGACGTGATCCGGGACGATCCACGTGCGATGAAGGCCCTGCACAGCCTGGCAACCATCCATATAGAGAGAGGAAGGGCGCGCGAGGCGCTGGAGGTGGCCGAACGGGCGGTCCGGGCGGATCCAAATGACGGCTGGTCATACTATGACAGGGGGATGGCATTGGAGCTGATGGGCCGGCCCGTGGAGGCGGCGGACTCTTACCGCAGGGCCCTGGAACTGGCCCCCGACCTGGCCGAGGCACATGCCAATATCGCCCAGATCTACGCGTCGAACGGCAGGCCGGATCAGGCCCTGGACCATGCCAGGAGGGCGGTCGAGCTGGCCGGAGAGAAGCCCCAGATGCTCTATGTGCTCGGTGTGGCCCTCGGAGCCAATGGCGAGGAGCAGCAGGCTCTGGAGACCTACTACAGGGTGATCGAGGCCGACAGCATGTTCGTGCTGGGTTACCTGGGCGCCTGCAATATCCTCCTCAGCCGGGGAAAGACCGACTCGGTGCTCGCCCTTTCCAGCAAGGCCGTCAGTCTTCCCTCCGCGTATAAGACCTATATGCACAGCATCAGGGCCGCGGCCCACGTCAGGCGCGGGGAAAGCGGAGAAGCCATCGAGGAGTTCAAGCGGGCGCTGGCGGCCGACCCGCGAAACGTGGGGGCCAGGATCAATCTCGCAGGCCTCTATGCGCGGAGCGGCAGGCGGAGTGAGGCAATCGAAGAACTTCGCAGGGTGCTGGACATCGACCCCGACAATCAAAAAGCGCTCTCCCTCTTAGACCAGCTCCAGTGAGCCAACCCGGCAATCCGGCAGAAGACCGTATTGGGTCGCATCACAACTCTTGAATTCAAAAACGGGGTCAGGTACCGATTCTTGAATTTGCCGGCAAATTCAAGAATCGGTACCTGACCCCAAATTTGAATTTGTGGGGCGTTTTAGCTAAGGCGGCAGATAGGGTCTGCCGAAGTAAACCCTCGGGTGCGGCTCGACAACGGAGGTATAGAAATGGCTACGAGACGTCCAGTCAAGAAGCAGTGGACAGCGAAGGATTTTGTGAAACCGTTATACAAGAGCACCTGGCAGGGTTGGTACTCATACTGGAACAATCCGGTTATGTGGTCCGACCAGGTCGTACACAAGACGATGAAGGAAGTACACGGCAAGCCGTATACCGCTCGTGACGTGCGTTACATCATCAAGGGTTACTGCAAGGTGATGAAGCAGTACTGGAAGCAGAACGAGAAGTGGTAGAAGCCTGTTGAGCTGTTAGCATTTGCGAGCCGCGATTAAGATCACGGGGAGCCGGACCTGAGGTTCGGCTCCCCTTTGACTTCCGGGGTAAGGATGAAGCGCAAGCCGAAGGATGAGGGGATCAGGATCGTGAGGTCCTGCATCTCGGTCTACGAGGTCGAGGTTGATCTCGGGAAGTTCTCATCTACAAAGACTCACCGTTTGAATGGCTTTGCCGCCAGGCTTCTGAGAACCTTCCCGGGGCTCAAGACTCATGAATGCTATGCCGGAGAAGCGGGTGGTTTCGCGCTGGAGCTCAGGAAGGGAACCGACCTCGCTCACGTGATGGAGCATCTTACCCTGGAGCTTTTAAAGACAGCCGCGCGTCCCAGTCGGAAGTTTTCCGGCTGGACCCGGCGAAGAGGCAGGCGCCACATAATTCACTTCCAGACTCCAGACAGCTCGATGGGCCACTGCGCGGTCAACTGCGCCAAGAGGATTGTCGAAGACATCCTCGAAGGCAGGCGCGTGGACACGAAAGCAATAATAAAGTTGATTCGAGATTCCAAAGAGGTGACAAGGTGCAAGTGACAGCAGGCTTCATAGGCTTTTCACAGCATAGGATCAGGAGCATCGTCTCCGCGATCGAAGGCTCCTCCGACATATGCATCGAGGCGGCCGAAATGCCGGATACCTGGTCAGGTGAGATGCCCGGCGAGATCCGATCGATATTCATAAACCGCGAGATCGATGAGAAGAAGCTCACCCGGTGGCTGGAGGGCGTCCGGGATGTCTCCGCGGAGATGCCCCTGGTCCTGGTTTACGGCTCAGAGCCGGACGGAAAATCCTATATGTTCTCCAACCGTTTCGACTGCTGGCTCTTCAGTGAGAAAGACAGGCTGGAGAGGACGCTGACCGCCCCGGAGATCGGCAGGGCGCTTGCGGCCGAAGCGCCGGATTCCGCGTTCGAGAGAAGGCTCTTCGAGGTATCGCTATCGGCCGGGCCCTGCTCCACCGGAAGCTAGCCAGAGCGGCTCCTGACGAATCCGGTCAGCCTCTCCCTCAGTGAGTCTGCGTCTCCGTCTCTCAGCAGGGCCTCCACATAGGCATCCAGATAAGACCTGTCGATTCTCAGGCTCTCCAGGATCCGCCCGGCTCCCGCATAGGAAGCGTAGTAGAAGGGGTCACGCTCCAGCGTATCCAGGAAATAGCCGAAGGCGCAAGGCCTGTTCCCTAGTTCCTCCTCGATGGCGCCCAGCTGGAAGTACACTGCGGCCTCGTCCGGATCACTCTCTGCAATGGCCAGGGCCTCTTCTCGGGCTTGGGCCAGGTCGCCGCTCTCTCTCAGGATGTGGACCTTGTTGACCCTTATCGAGGTGAACTCGTGGCCTGAGAGGTTCAGGAAGTCAACATTGGAGACTATTGCCGCCGCGATCAGCACTCCGACAAAGATCGCAGCGAGGCGCCTTCCTCCGGACTTCAGGTCCTCAACCAGGCCCTCGACCCCGAACGCGGCAAGCGGTATCAGGCATGCTATTCCGGGCAGCCTGAACCTCTCTGACGCGAAGAGGATTATGCCGATAGCCAGGAAACTGAGATAGCAGAGCAAGAGAACGCCGCCCGGCCTGTGCCTGCCGATGACATAGACCATGGCGGCCATGGCCAGCGGGAACACGACTCCGAAGTGAAGCAGGGGCAGGAAGAGCCACTTCCAGGAGGCCTTGCGCTCGGAGATGTCGGCATTGTTGTCTATCTCTATCCGGCTCAGGGAAATCACGAGCTTCCTGCCCATCAGTTTCAGCCAGCCCGCCGGGTCCCCCTTTATGTATTCCAGTGTAAGGTCGCGGAAATACGCTGATCGCCGCGTCCCATCCAGGCGAAGTTTGTCGGCTTCGATTCTCGCTTTGTTCGCCTCGCCGATGCGAAAGGGATTCATCCCGTCTGCCGCGGCATTGTTTCCGATATAGAGATTGACACCGCCTGTGGTGGTGAGCGGAACCATCTCGCCCGAGATCAAGTAGTTGTGGGCCAGGCCCGCCAAGAGCGGTATGAGCAAGCCGGCTAGAAAAGCCGCCGTCAGGGCCAGCCTGCCCTGTTTCTTCACCAGCAGAAGGGCCGCGAGCGCCGCGGCCGCCAGCACGGTCCCGCTCCAGACCAGCATGCTGATTCCGACCAGGAAGCCGGATGCCGCGACATTGCCGAGCCTCGAGACTCTCTCGGGGAGCCGGGTGAGCACAATCAGCGCGGCCGAGCCCAGCAGGAGGATAAGGAAGAAGACGATCGTGCCGAGATAGGAGCCTTGCGGCATCGGAAGCGGGTCGCCATCGAGCAGCGGCCCCAGGTTTTTCAGGGCGGGCATGGAATAGGCCACCACGATCAGCATCGCCCCTGCAAGCGCCGTGAGGATCACCCCCCGCCTTGCATCAGCCGCTCTTCCCAGAAACAGCAGAAGCGCCGTCAGGAAAAAGGTCAGGCAAAGGGTGGCTGGCACCATCTCACCCGCGAAGTAATAGAAGCTCCAGTAAAGCGTGATAACCACCGAGGCGCCCAGAGCAACCCGCCTGGAGAACAGACTGCCCGCTATGGACCTGACCAGGTGGATGTTCAGCGCGAGAAGGCCGCCCTGCAGGAGCATGACCGCAACATGGCTTCCTCTTGCGAAGAAGTACACCAGAGCCACGAAGCCGGGGTAGAGCGGGCTCATGAAGAAGGCGCGGCCCCGCGGCACTCCTTCAAGGATCTGCCTGGCCTCGCTGTCATAGACCAGGGGATTGGCCACCAGATGCCTCACGAAGCCCAGGTGCCTTATCTGGAAGAAGTAAACCAGGAAGAGGGCAAATCCCAGGGCAGGCAAGACGGAGTCAAACCAGGAGCGCCTCTGCGAACTGCCGGTCAATCAAGTCCTCCATCAAGAAGTCTGCGGGCTTATGAGCTGACATTGCAGATCGTAGCAGGATCGCCGAATTGAAACCACAGGTAATTGCGATCGCCGCGGGCTCCAGGGCCGGGCCTGTTTGGCATGCCGTGCCTTGACATGCCGCGCACTGAAGCTCTATTCTCTTCGGGTAAATCCGAGGAACCCGAGGGGGGAGTGTGGCCAAACCCAACTTAGTAATCAGCGGGTCGGGCATCAGGGGCATTGTCTATGATGGTCTGACCCCCGAACTCGCATGCCGGCTTGCTTCATCGCTGGTCAGCGTCCTGGGCAGGGGCAAGTATGTGCTTGGACGCGATACCCGGCCCTCGGGCGGGATCATCCGGGGCGCGGTTGCGGCTGGGCTGTGCGGCGCGGGAGGAGATGTCGTGGATGTGGGGATTTGTCCCACGCCGACCATCCAGCTGGAGGTGGAACACCATGGAGCCAGAGGCGGCATAGCGGTCACCGCGAGCCACAACCCGGCCGAGTGGAATGCCCTGAAGCTGATATCCGGCGCCGGCACCTTCCTCACCAGGGAGGAGGTGGACAGCGTGGTCGCGCTCTCGCGGACGGCGGAAATAGAATATGCCGACCATGACAGCGCGGGCGCGGTGGTAACCGATCAGGGCGCATGCGAGCGTCACGCCTCAGCTGTCCTTGCCCTGGAACAGGTGGACCCGGAGAGCATTCGCGAGTGCGGCTTCAAGGTGGCACTGGACTGTGTAAACGGGGCGGGAAGCGTGATGGCGCCGGACCTGCTGGAGCGGCTGGGGTGCACGGTCCACACCCTGGACTGTGAGCCGAGCGGGGATTTCAGGCGAGTCCCCGAGCCTCTGGCCGAAAACCTCGGCGGCCTCTCGGACCTGGTGAGAGAGAAGGGAGCGGACATAGGCTTCGCGCTGGATCCCGACGGGGACAGGCTGGCCATAGTGGATGAAACCGGTTCTCCGATCGGTGAGGAATACACGCTGGTGCTCTGTGCCGACGCGGTGCTCGGCCGGACCAGAGGTCCCGTGGTCACCAACCTGAGCACCACGCGGGCCGTCGGCGATGTGGCCTCAAGCCACGGCGTGGAGTTCTATCGCACGCCGATCGGTGAGATCAATGTGGTCAACCGGATGAAGCAAGTGCAGAGCCCGATAGGCGGAGAGGGAAACGGCGGCGTGATCCTGCCCGCCCTCCACTATGGGAGGGACGCCATGGTGGGAATGGCCCTGGTGCTTCAAGCTCTTGCCAGCAGCGGACTGACGGTGTCAGGGCTTTTGGCTAAATACCCCAAATATGCTATATTCAAGAAGAAGGTGTCGCTCGAGGACGACTTTGACTTCGATGGCCTGAAGTCCATTCTGCACCAGGAGTTTCCCGGGGGTACCTTCAACCTGGATGATGGGATCCGGGTGGATCTCGATCGGGGCTGGCTCCATGTCCGCAAGTCGGGCACGGAACCGGTGATACGTCTGATAAGTGAGACCCGCAGTCTCGAGGAAGCTCAAAGCATGGTCCAAAGAGTACTGGGGCGGCTGAATAGATGAGGAGGATCTCAACTTGTGTGGAATAATCGGGTATGTGGGCAAGAAGGATGTTGTGCCTCTCCTGGTCGATGGCCTGAAGCGGCTGGAATACCGGGGATATGACTCCGCCGGTGTCGCCGTCCAGACCAATGGTACGCTCAAGATCGAGAAAGTCATCGGCAAGATCACCGCGCTGGAGTCCAGGCTTGCAGAGACCGACATCAAGGGACGAAGCGGCATAGGGCATACGAGGTGGGCGACCCACGGGGCCCCCAATGAACAGAACGCGCATCCTCACGTGGATTGCTCCTCCAGCGTCGCTCTGGCTCACAATGGCATCATCGAAAACTGCAATATATTGAGGGACATGCTCAGCAAGGAAGGCCATTCCTTCAAGAGCGAAACCGATACCGAGGTCCTGGCGCACCTTATCGAGCGTTTCCGCGAAGGCGGTAAGCCGCTGGAGAAGGCCGTGCGCGGCGCCCTCAAGATGGTCAAGGGGACATATGGCCTGGTGGTGATCTGCTCCGATGAGCCGGACAAGATAGTCGCCGCCAGAAACGGCAGCCCGCTGGTGGTCGGCGTGGGGGAGGACGAGTACTTCGTCGCCTCCGATGTGCCGGCGATCATGAGCCACACCCGGGACGTGGTATATCTGGACGACGGCGAGGTCACGGTGCTGACCCCGGCCGGTTTCAGCACGGTTACTACCGAAGACCAGGAAGTCATAAAAGAGGTCGAACGAATAACCTGGGACCTGGAGATGGCCGAGAAGGGCGGGTTTCCGCATTTCATGCTCAAGGAGATTTTCGAGCAGCCCAACTCCATCGGCAATGCCACCGCGGGCAGGGTGGTTCTTTCGGCGGGCGAGGCCCATCTCGGAGGCGTGACCCTGAGCGCTGAGGAGATAGAGAACATCTCCAGGATCGTGATAACCGCCTGCGGCACATCCTGGCATGCAGGCCTGATAGGCGAGTACATGGTGGAGGAGTATGCGCGGATACCTGTGGAGGTCGAGTACGCCTCGGAGTTCCGCTATCGTGACCCGCTGGTCGACCCGTCGTCTGTGGTGGTGGTGATAAGCCAGTCGGGTGAGACCGCCGACACGCTTGCCGCCATGCGGGAGGCCCAGCGCAAGGGCGCTCGCGCGGTTGGAATCTGCAATGTGGTCGGAAGCACCATAGCCCGCGAATCGGATTGCGGAACCTATGTTCACGCGGGGCCCGAGATCGGTGTCGCATCGACCAAGGCCTTCACTTCACAGGTGGTGGTGCTGATGCTTCTGACGATGCATCTTGCCAGGACGAGGATCAAGGACTTCGCGCATGGGAAGGAAATCGCCAGGGCCCTGCAGCTGCTCCCGTCACAGGTCCAGGGTATCCTGGAGCGCAATGATGAGATCAAGAAGATAGCCGCCGAGTATTCCGCCAACAACAACTTCCTTTATCTGGGCAGGGGATACAATTTCCCGGTTGCACTCGAGGGCGCGCTGAAGCTGAAGGAGATAAGCTATATCCACGCCGAGGGATACCCGGCCGCGGAGATGAAGCACGGCCCGATCGCATTGATCGACGACAAGATGCCGGTGGTGGTGGTCGGGGTCAAGGACAATGCCTATGACAAAATCATGGGCAATATTGAAGAGGTAAAGGCGAGGGGTGGGAGGATACTGGCGATAGCCAGCGAAGGGGACAAGGAACTGGCCAAGAAGGTCGACCACGTCATCTATATTCCAGAGACGATCCCTGCCCTGACTCCGGTTCTCTCGGTGATTCCTCTCCAGCTGCTGGCCTACCATATCGCGGTCATACGCGGCTGCAATGTCGACCAGCCAAGAAACCTGGCGAAGAGCGTCACGGTTGAGTAGCGAGATTGACCGTTGAATGGCGGGTATCCGGCTGCTTGATGGCGGACTGGTTGCCATCGGCGGCTTCTGTTTCTCCCCCCTGCACCGGCGAAGTTGCAGCTGCGGAATTGAGGAGGATTTGAAATGACGGAGACGACAAAACAGAGAATCGAATCACCTGACGCGCCGGGCGCATTGGGTCCATATAGTCCGGCCGTGAAGTCGGATGCCGGGTCCCATCTATTCGTGTCGGGCCAGATAGGCGTCGATGCCGGGACCGGGGAGTTCGTCTCCGGAGGAGTCACGGCTCAGGCCGGGCGATGCCTGGAGAATCTCCTTGCGCTGGTAAGATCGGCCGGAGGCAGCCAGGCCTCGGTGGTCAAGGTCAATATCTACCTTAAGAGCATAGGAGACTTTGCGGCCGTCAACGAGGTTTACGCGCGATTCTTTAAAGAACCGTACCCGGCAAGGGCCTGCATCGGGGGCTGTGAGCTTCCGAAGGGGGCCCTGGTTGAGATAGAGGCGATTGCCGCGCTGTAAGACGGCGCGGACAAAAGCGCGGCGGCCGCAATCTGGCCGCGGCGGAGGTGCCCGTATGAGCAGAAGCAAAGTGCGCCTGACCGAGCTGGTCAGCTGCGCCGGTTGAGCTTCCAAGATAGGTCCGGGTGACCTTGAGGAAGTGCTGAAAGGCCTGAACCTGAAGAGACGCTCGCGTCTCCTGGTCGGCGGCAATACGCTTGATGACGCAGCGGTGTACCGGCTGGATGGGGACCAGGCGCTGGTGTCCACCGTGGATTTCTTCACTCCCGTGGTGGATGATCCGCGGAGCTATGGCAGGATAGCCGCGGCCAATGCCCTGAGCGATGTCTACGCTATGGGCGGCAAACCGGTGCTTGCTCTGAACCTGCTGTGTTATTCCGAGGAGGTCGTGCCCAACTCCACGGCGAACCTGATTCTGCGGGGCGGGCAGGACAAACTGGACGAGGCGGGCGTCATGATAGGCGGCGGGCACTCCATCGAGGACGAGGAACTCAAGTACGGCCTGTGTGTTTCAGGTATTGTGAGGCGTGACCGGATAGTGATGAACTCAGGCAGCAGGGTGGGAGACGCCGTGGTGCTCACAAAACCTCTTGGGATAGGGCTGATGACAACGGGCATCAAGCATGGCCTCCTGAAGAGATCGGCCGTCCGGAAGGTCACACGTGTGATGGAAGAGCTCAATGCCGCCGCCTGCAAGGTGATGTTGAGGGTCGGGGTGAATGCCTGCACTGATATCACCGGCTTTGGCCTTCTGGGCCATGCGGGCGAAGTCGCGTCGGCGAGCAGGGTGGACATGGAACTGGACTTCGGTGCGATCCCGGTGATGAGCGAGGCCTATGACATGCTCAGTGCCGAGGCGATCGCGGGGGGCCTCTGGACCAATAAGTCATATGTGTCGCCGCGCGTCAGGACCGTGGGTCTGAGCGCGGCCCAGGAAAACATACTCTATGACCCCCAGACCTCGGGAGGCCTGCTGATGACTTTGCCCGAGTCGCGAGTGGACTGCCTCCTCAGGTCACTCAGGCGCTCCGGCGTGGACAGTGCGGCCAGGATCGGGAAAGTGCTTGCCAAGGGTGATGGTCATATTGTAGTAAGGGGTTAGCGGGAATGCATGGGTTCTGGTGGACCTCAAGGACTTCAAATCCTCTGTCGGGTGCTAATAACATCCGAGGTGGGTTCGATTCCCACACATTCCCGCCATTTAATGGAGGTGTGGTTTGAGGCCGGGTCTGATAGTGCTCCTGAGCGGGCTGGCCCTGCTCCTTCTGGCGACTTCGCTGTTCGCTGATGACGGGAGCGTGAAGGCGAACCGTGACTCGCTTCCGGATCCCGTATCCACCTCACCGGTCTCGCTGGTGGGCATCCCGCGTGACTTCGGACTCGAACAGCAGCCGGACCTCAAGCACTCTCCGCGCACCAGCGTGCTATATTCTACGATCGTGCCCGGTCTCGGCCAGGCGCGCAACGGCCGGTGGGCGAAGGCCTCAGCCTTCGTGGTGGTCGGTGCGCTCCTTGTTGCAAAGACAATGGTGGAATCAGACAGGGCCGATCGATATCTTTACCTTTCCCGCAATGCCACCAGTCCGGATGAATCGGACGACTATCTCGCTGAGTATTCCCGCCATTATGATGCGAGGGACCGGATGGTCTGGTGGACCGTCGGATTCTGGATCGTCAATATGCTCGACGCGTACATCGACGGTCACCTCTTCGCATTCTCGCGCCAGTAGGCGCCGAAACTCAAACACGAAGTAGGGAGGTCAACGATGATGGCAATCAATATGAGGAAAAGCGGCAGCCGGGGAAAGAGCACCAGGAAGGGCAAGAGAAGATCGGAAACCAAGGACGTGGCGATGGAGTGGATAAAATCAATAGTCATAGCCCTGATCCTCGCCCTGATTACCAGGGCTATGGTGGTCCAGGCTTTCCGGATACCGACGGAGTCGATGAAGGCGACGCTACTCAGGGGCGACTTCCTGCTGGTCAATAAGTTCATCTATGGTTCACAGATACCTTTCACAGACATCCGGCTTCCCAAGGTGCGCGGGCCCAAGCGGGGTGACGTGATCGTGTTCAAGCATCCGACCGAGAAGAAGGACTATATCAAGCGCTGCGTCGGACTGCCCGGAGACACCGTGGAGCTCAAGAACGATGTTCTCTATGTCAATGACAAGCCGGTGGACGAGCCTTATAAGCTCCTGGAGACCAGCTATGTCGGGCACAGGGCAAACTTCGGCCCGGTCAAGGTGCCGGAGGGCAAGCTCTTCATGCTGGGTGATAACCGGCACAACAGTTCCGACAGCCGGGTATGGGGGATGCTGGACATGAAATACCTGAAGGGGAAGGCGATGGTGATCTACTTCTCCTGGAACTTCGACAAACACTTTCCGAGGTTCTCGCGCTTTGGAAAGCTGATACGCTGAAGGTGCCATGGACAAGAACCTGATCCGGAACTTCTGCATTGTCGCTCATATCGACCACGGCAAGTCCACGCTCGCGGACAGGCTCCTGGAGATGACCGGCACCGTCTCAGCCAAGGACATGCGTGAGCAGGTGCTGGACAATATGCCGCTGGAGCGCGAGCGCGGGATAACCATCAAGAGCCATGCGATCACAATGGAGTATCCCGCCCGCGACGGCAGGACCTATGAGCTCAACCTGATAGACACGCCGGGGCATGTTGACTTCACCTACGAGGTTTCAAGAAGCCTCGCCGCCTGCGAGGGAGCGCTGGTGCTGGTGGATGCCTCCCAGGGGATTGAGGCCCAGACCCTGAGCAATCTCTATATGGCGCTGGACAATGACCTGGCGATAATACCCGCGCTCAACAAGATCGACATGAAGGCGGCAAGGGTTGCCGAGCTAAAGGAGAAGGTCTCGGAGCTTCTGGGCGTCGATGAGTCCGAGATACTCGAGGTCAGCGCCAAGGAGGGCCGTGGAGTCAGGGAGATCCTGGAAGCGATGGTGGAGCGGATTCCCCATCCGGAGGGCGACTCCTCCGCCAGATTGAGCGCCCTGATATTCGACTCATCATTCGACCAGTACCGGGGGGCGATCGCCTATGTGAGAGTGTTCGAGGGAACCCTGCAGGCCGGAATGAAGGTCAGGCTGATGGCGAAGGGGACCGTCCATGAGGTGCAGGAGGTTGGGGTGTTCCGGCTGGGCATGTCACCGAGGAAGCAGCTCTTCGCAGGCGAGGTGGGCTACATGGTAGCCGGCATCAAGAACATCGCCGATGCCAATGTGGGAGACACTGTGGCCGAGGCCGACGATGAGAGTGCCAGGCCGCTTCCAGGCTACCGGGAGATCAAGCCAATGGTCTATAGCGGGCTCTATCCCACCGACGGGGAGAACTTCGAGGTTCTCCGGGAGGCCCTGCTGAAGCTGAGGCTGAATGACGCCTCCCTGAGCTATGAGCCCGAGAGCTCGAAGGCGCTGGGTTTCGGTTTCAGGTGCGGCTTTCTGGGGCTGCTTCACATGGAGATTGTCCAGGAGCGACTCGAGCGGGAATACGATCTCAACCTGATCGCCACGGTGCCCAGCGTCAGATACAAGGCCACGCTGACCGACGGCAGCCAGGTGGAGGTGGAGAACCCATCCAGCATGCCGGAGGCGCACCGGCTGGAGACCGTGGAGGAGCCATATGTTACGGCCCAGGTGGTCACTCCCATGGAGTTCCTGGACGCGGTGATGCGGCTGGTCAAGGAAAGGCGCGGCGTCTACCGCGGCTCCGAGATGCTCGACTCAAAACGGACACTGATCACCTGCGAACTTCCTTTGGCCGAGATCCTGGTGGACTTTCACGACCGGATCAAGTCGATCAGCAAGGGCTATGCCTCCTTCGACTATGACTTTTCAGGATACAAGCCCTCGGACCTGGTGCGGCTGGACATCCTGGTGAACGAGGAGCCCGTGGATGCCCTGTCGGTGATTGTCCACAGGGACAGGGGATACAAGCTGGGCAAGCAGATAGTGGAGAAGCTCAAGGACCTGATACCCAGGCAGCTCTTCCAGGTTGTGCTGCAGGCGGCGATAGGCTCCAGGGTGATCTCCAGGGAGACCATTAGCCCGCTCAAGAAGAACGTGACGGCCAAGTGTTATGGAGGCGACATCACGCGGAAGCGCAAGCTGCTTGAGCGTCAGCGGGAGGGGAAGCGCCGGATGAAGAGCGTGGGCAGGGTGACCATACCCCAGGAGGCTTTCCTGTATCTTCTGAAGGTGGACAGATGAAAACGGTCGGGGGAATATATGTTCACATCCCGTTCTGCGAGAGCAAGTGCGGCTATTGCGCCTTCAACTCCCGGCCCCTGTTGCCGGACCCGAGGGAGGGTGCCACCGGGGCGGTCGCCGGGGGGATGCCGGGCATGACCCCGCCGGTGGTTCCGCAGGAATATGTGAATGCCCTGCTCACTGACATGGAAAGAGAATCCACGGCCTGGGCTGATGCCGGACTTGAGTCGATCTACTTCGGCGGCGGGACACCGAGCCTTCTGAGTCCCCGGCAACTGGAGGGCATCCTCGATGCCCTCCACAGCCGCTTCCGGATCGAAAAGGGGGCGGAAGTCACGATCGAATGCAATCCCGGCTCGATAGACCCTGCCAGGGCAAGGGCCTACCGGGACCTGGGTGTGAACCGCATAAGCGTGGGCGTGCAGTCGATGTGCGAATCCGAGCTCAGCGCGCTTGGCCGGCGCCACGATGCGGAGGACGCTGTGGCGGCTCTTGAAACGGCGCGGTCGGCCGGTTTCGATAGCGTGAGCGCCGACATAATGCTCGGGATTCCGGGCCAGAGTCCGGAGAGCCTGAGGCTGACCCTGGAGCGTCTGGCGGGCCTCGTGGATCATGTCTCGGCATATCTGCTCTCTTTGGAGCCGGGAACCGAGTTTTGGCGCCTGGCCGGCCTGGGGCGCCTGGAGCTGCCCGGCGAGAGCCTGGTGATGAGGCTCTATGAACAGGCGCATCGCGATCTTGGAGGCGAGGGTTTCACGAGATATGAAGTCTCCAACTGGAGCCGGCCCGGATTCGAGTGCCGACACAACCTCATGTACTGGAGGCGGGGTCAGTATGCGGGGATCGGAGCCGGGGCACATTCGCACCGGGACGGGATCAGGTATTCGAAGGCGGAGAATCCCGGGGACTATATCGCGCTGCTTCGCCGCGGGGCCGACCCCGTGGAGATGCGCGAGCGCCTAACCGGTGACCAGATACTGATCGAGGAAGTCATGCTGGGCCTCAGGACCGAGCGCGGTCTCGACCTCGCCGTCCTGACAGGGGCTGACCGAATCGATCGGCGCCGCATGGATGCCGCCATAGCGAACCTGGTCGGGGACGGCCTCCTTGCCAGGAACGGCAACAATCTGAAGCTTTCTCCAAATGGAGTCAAAGTCTGCGATTCAGTCACCGAATCCATTTCGATGTCGGTGCTCTCCCGCTAACCCACATTATCATAAAGGCTAAAGGCGCCCCGGCCGATACAAGTCCCATAGGGTAATCTTTGCAGGAGTCTGAACAGTCGGAAGAATAACCTTTTAGGAGGACGACTGTGAAACGTGGCAGGAGTGGGCATACGCCCGTTTGGGCACGGCTCATTCTATTTGTCATAGCGGTTTGCTTCGGTCTTGAACCGGTGATGGGTGCGGAGGACGTGCGCGTCGCGGTGGTTGAGAGCAGGAGCATCCGCGCATATGATCTCGCGCTGGAAGGTTTCACGAACGTCATGAAGGACAACGGGTTCAACCCGATCCTCACCATCTATGTGATAAACATGGATGTCGAATCGCCCGGGCAGCTGAAGGAAATGCTGGAAGGGACGGACAGCGAGATGATCCTGGCCCTGGGAACCAGCGCCGCGCGGCTGGTCAAGGACTGTGACTGCGGAATCCCGTCTGTTTTCTCAATGGTATCCGAACCGGCACAGAGCGGCCTGTTGAACTCAGGGGGAGAGGGAAGCACCCCGATGACCGGCGTTTGCCTGGACGTTCCGGTTCGCGAGCAGTTTGCATCGCTGCTCGATGTTGTTCCCCGCGCCAAGCGAATAGGCGTCATCTACAATCCGGAAGAGACCCAGTTCATCGTCGACGAGGCAAGGAAGGCGGCCAACCGGATGGGGCTGGGACTCGTCACCTATCCGATAGCCTCCGAGGCCGAGCTTCCTGAGGGCCTTACCGAGCTTCGTTCCCGCATTGACGCGCTCTGGCTTGTCAGTG
>JASFOL010000007.1:0-14641 GCA_050116545.1 bacterium
CTTCTCACCTCCGGAGACAATTTAACAAGCTTGGTGAATGCGGTCAAGATTTATCCATATTTCCCCTTGACAATAAACAACATTGTGGTAAATTCGACAAAAGCCACAAACATCCAAGGAAGGTGCGCAAAGCATAATGCCTCGTATTATAGTCAGGCAGAATGAGTCCATAGACAGGGCTATCAGGCGCTTTAAAAAGGAGTGCGAAAAGGAGGGGATAGTCAGGGAAATAAAGAGGGCTTCGAGGTTCATGAAGCCCAGTGAGAAACGCAGGAAGAAGGCTCTTAAAGCCGAGAAGCGGAGAAGGACAAGCGAGGGGCGGAGGTAGAGCTTTTCGAGCCCTTTCGATTCTACCGGTTAAGTATTGCGCTAAGCGGGCCGGATCTAGTAGAAACAGGAAGGGGGAGCTCTATTGGGCTATAATGATGATGAGATCCTGGTAAGGGATCGGCCCAGTGCCACTTATGATATGCTTCTCAAGAAGGCGGAGCGGGAAGGTCGAGTTGGCGGTAGGCACACCTGTCCCGTGTGTGGAATGAAATACAGAAGAGAACGAGAAGCGATCGACTGTTGCAGGGATATCGCTAGATAGAGGAGAGGATCGTGCCCAAGGCCAAGTCAAACAGGGCTGCTGCTAAGAGATTCAAGAAGACGGGAACCGGTAAAATCAAGAGGGGAAAATCGGGTGCGGGGCATATGCTTACCTCAAAGACGAGGAAGCGTAAGCGCAATCTGCGGAAGTCCGGGACCGTGGCCGGGTCCGATACCAAGAAGCTACAGAAGCTGCTGCCGGGCTAGAGGGAGCGCTCAGTCCATCAGAGCTTCTATGTGCACACCGATAGACGCCGCCAGTGCGTCGGCGTCATGATCTTTCGACTTCCTCCACCTCACGGTACCACTTTACCCTTTCCCCGAGAATGGAGCGGAGCTTCCAGCGCAAGCTCCTGGGCCGCTGCTCGATCATGAGAGCGAGCGCGTCGAGTCTGTCCCTCACGGTCCTCGCTGCCTGATCCGTGAGGAAGTCCCCCGCAAAAGCGCCGGCCTTGGCTATGTTCATGGTCGCTGTTCGCCACCAACCCCAGTCTCCACTGCATAATGACGCGATCCTCGATCCATCTATGCCGTCGCAGGCGCCGGGGGTCTCGCCGACTGAGTGCTGGCTCAGCAGCACCGCTATGTCAACCAGGTCCTTTCTGTTGATCTCTACGATCTGGAGCTTCTCCAGCAGCAAATCGACAAGCGGAATCGTGGGGCTATCGAGCTCTAGCCTTCCGCGGAAGTCTATCTCATGGCAGAATCGAAGCTTGTCGAGGAACACATCCGAATGCAGCGGAAGCTCCGGGTGGTAGAATATCCGCCTCTTGTCTCCGAACAGGCGCAGGACATTCATATTCTCGTCCCAGCCCATCTCTTCGAACATGTCCTGCACGCCGGCGATATCCCCGGAATAGGTTATCAGGTCGATATCAGTGAGATAGCGGCCGTTCTCATATTCAATGTGCCTGTAGTCTGGACACTTGATTCGAAAGGCAAGTGATCCTATCACCCGTATGGTGGCCTCGTGTTCGGCCGCCCGGTCCATCAGCTCACTGAGCAGTGTTTCGAACTTTTTCTCCTGCTCCTCGAGATTCTCCCTTGTAAGATGCGCGCCGTCTTCGAGGAATGGCGCGTGCGCCCCCGCTGGTAGTCTCTCCCCGGTACTCAACCTTCCACCTTCCATTGATTGACCACTCTGGAGTCCTGGATATCCACTATGTATCCCCTCAGAATCCCCTCTCCATACTCCGATCCCGGATTGACCACGACGGTTTGTCCTATCCTGTCGTCTCCTGAAGATTCATGGATATGCCCGTGCAGCCCGATCATAGGCTGGTACTCCTCTATGGATTCCAGGACAGCCTTGCTGCCCACGTGGACGAAGTTGACCTGGCCCGCCACCGTCACAGGCTTCCTGCTCGCATCCAATTCGGGAGCGAGATCGAGCATCGTGCCATAGGGGGGAGCGTGCAGGTTGAAGATGGAAGCCGACGGGTCCTTCAGCTGGCGAACAAGCTTGTCAATCCTCTTGCGCAGGCCTTTCTCGCTGTCCTCTCGCGGCGTGTCCCAGGGTGTCGGATTGACATAGTCCAGGCTTATCATGCTGGCGCCGAGCACTTCGATAACACCATCAAGGCACCAGCGTATTCCCCGGTTCGCAAATGACCTGATCACCTGGTCCACTTCCGTATCATCGTCGTTTCCCGGCATGACAACCGCATCGACCTTGCTCGTGTCGACTGTCTTGAGAAGCATCTCCATCCACCGGCTGATTCTGTCGAGTATCATGTCCATCATCAGCTTTTCCACCTGGGCCGGATCGTCCTGGAGCGACCTGACCCTTTCAGGGTCGCAGCGCAGGGTATAGGCGCCTGCGTCGCATATGCGCTTCTCCATCGCCTCTACAGCGGATCCGGCCTCCAGCTCCCAGTTTCTGCCGAAGTAGAAGGCCCGGAACTTCCCATTTCCCTGGTCGATTATCGGGACAAGCGATTTCCCTGTGAGGTCGCCGCAGAGAAGCATGGCGTCGACATCGTATATCTCAGGCACTTTGAGCCATTTTCTCCACACGCTGTCGGCACCGTGAACGTCCACGGAGAAGAAGAGTTTAGACATCGGCTGAGCTCCATTCTATTCAGGTGGTATACGGGAGTAGATGCTGTCCACGTCGACGCCATCCTTCCTGTTCATGGCCTGCTGGTAAAGATATACGGCCATGCCGGCAAGCATCACGCCTATCAATGTGATCATGACCGGAGAGCTGAAGTTCCTGAGCGAGAGATAGATGAAGAACCAACCCGCCAGGAAGGCGAAACCTCCCAGAATCGTCATCACAGGGACCCCGAGGAGAGTCCACTGAACCGGCGACCTGTCGTAGATCTCGCGCTTGTGATAGGGCAGGAGCATTGCGCTGAGGCCGAAGGGCCAGAATATGAAGAAGGTGGTCACCGTCAGCAGCGAAAGTATAACGTTCACCGACAACATCATCATAAGGACCCCGAGAAAGCAGAACGCCGCATTGAGATGAACGGCATTGGTCGGAGATCCTGTGCGTCGGTTCACCGCGGAGAGAGCCCCCGGAAACGACTTGTCCATCGACAGCGCAAAAGCGAGCCTTGAATTGGCCAGGAACCCCGGGAGAATGGAATTCGCAAACCACAGGGCGAATGTCACGGCGACCACAAGTCCAAACCATACATTTCCCGATATCGCCATGAAATAGAACGGTACCGATGGCTTAACGAGACCACCCATTATGCCCGCCAGGGTCTCGGGATGATTGTCATAGAGGAAGTCGTAACATGCTATGAAATCACCAAAGGCCGAATAGACGCTCGAGACGATTACCACGTAGAAGACACCGACGAAGACCGTGCCTATTGAGAAGCCCTTTATCATGCTGGTCTTCGGGGTCTTTATCTCACCCCCGGCATAGTTGATGATGGTAATGCTCGCATATGCCCAGATCACCACAATCAGGGCGCTGACCGTACTGCCGAGACTGAAAGCCGGATGTGTCCACCCGAGATCGGCCGCTTTCTGCATCACGGCCTGAAAAGCGCCGGAGCCCCAGGTCTGATTGAATCTTGAGGCAACGCCTTCCGGACCACCGGAGACCATGAACCAGATCACGGCCAGCAATGTGCCGACCAGAGGAATGAAGAAGATGGCGCGCATCATGCTCTTGACTCTGCGTATGCCCCTGTAGGCAATCAGCCAGAAGAGGCTCACCCAGAGGGCTCCGCCAACCAGCTGCCAGTGCGGAGCCTGCATGATCTCTCCCACCTTCGCCAGCCAGCCTATGCCGCTGCTGAGCGCGGCGGTGGAAAACGCGGATCCTATCAGTCCGACCACTATGTATCCAAGGACGCCGCTGGATATGCCGTAGCCAATGAACAGAAGCCATGCGCTCAGATACCCGATAGTCGGGCCCATCACCCTGCTCACCACTATGTAAAGGCCTCCCGAGCGAGGCATGGTCGCGGAAGTGATCGCGACAAGGAGCGTGATCGGAAGGAAAACCGCCAGCCCCACCAGGAATGCAAGGGGAAGGCTCGCCCCCGGGAAGTCGGCGGCGGTCGATACCGAGTAGAATGTCACTCCAGAGGCGGCGGGTCCGGCCACGACGAAAATGAAAACGTCGAACCAGGACAGCTCCCGGACGAGCCCTGAAGCCCTCCTTGTGAAGATCACTCCCTTTTCCGCGTCCATCATACCTCCTTCTTGATTCCTCGCCTGCTCTCCCGATCAAGGCCGCTTGAGGAAGAACCCCTGACTACACGCTTTGTCACATACCGATTGTTCATAAGTCTTGCCACCGCCATATACTTGGGGCGGAAGTGAACCTGCTTGCCCACCTTCAGCTTCGACCTCTCGCTGCCCAGGTCGAATACTGTCATGTCCGACGAGGTCCCGACGAACCTCATTCCCTTGTCCTTCAGCTCCAGGTCATCCAGCTCCACATCCAGCTGGCCGAAGTCGACAAGACACCGGAATGATTCGGCACCTTCTCTTGCCGCGGCCTCGAGGCTCTCCGCGTGTCCGACACCCGCATCGGTGATGTTTCCATCCGGCATGGCGGGCTTCTTCTCTATCTCCACGATCTCGGCAGAGAAATCGAAGGCGTCAGTCGACAGGTCTCGAAAGCGCTTGCCCGTGAGTAGAGATCTTCCAAGAAAGGCGGTTTCGCCGATTCTGAGATGGTTGACGCCCCGGGGCATCCTTCCCTTGGCCACAAGCGGAAGTGTGATGGAGCTCCCGCCTGATATCAGATCCATATGCTGCTTGAACCTCGCGTTTACAAGCTGGGCGTAGAGGTTCAGCTGGATCAACTTGTCATATGTAGGTTCTATTCCGAACATGCATCCCAGGTTGGTCCCCAGGCCGATCACCTGGATATTCGGGAGATTGAAGATGCCCTCGTAGAAATCGATCACATTATCGCGGGCTATCCCTTCCCGCAGCTCTCCGAGCTCCAGCATGACGACTATGCGGTGGTGCTTGTCCTGGCGCCGGGCCTCCTTGCTGAGCTCGCGTATCGTGCGTGATGATGAGTTGAGTGAGATGTCTGCGTACTTCACCACATTTCCCGCCTGGTTGACCGCCGGCGGCTTTATGTACATGGTGACTATGTCCGGCCTGATCCTTTTTATGACGCGCAGATTGGAGATGCGGGAGTCACCGACCGAGTGAATCGTTTTGATGCAGGGGGCCCACAGCAGCCGTTCCATCACCGGCTCGTATCCACTGAGCATCTTGGTAACCAGCGTCCAGCTGATATCATGATCCATCAGGTAGGCATTCAGTTTCCTTATATTGCTCAGTATTCGATCGGTGTTTACCGTCAGCGACGCCACTTCACTCCGCCTGCCTTATGTATCTCATCTCGGCATACTTGCTGGTCATGCCGAGCCGCTCGTAAAACCGCTTTGCCGGATTATCGTATTCCACATGAAGGGCTATGCTTCCCTCGCACATCCCGAACACCGCTTCCATAATCTCCGCGCCCAGGCCCTTACTCCGGTAGTCTCCATGAACGGCGATGTAAACAAGAAGGTGTTCAGGCACATACTCCGACATACCGGTGTCGTTCACCACCACGCCTCCGACCATTTCGCCGCCGGAGTATGCCGTGACCAGGAAGCCTCCCTTGCCCTCGCTCTCAGAGAAGGCATAGTCCACAGCCTTGGTAATCGCCGACCTGCTGTCTCCGAACCGGCCGAGGTGTTCATACAGGAAGTCGACAAAGGCCTCCTTGGTCAGCCCGTTCTGGAAGTCGGTTTCGCTGTCAATTCGATTTATCTCCATCAGCAACCTTTCTGCTTGAGGCCCGTGAATCGGGCGGTCAGTCCACAATCACCCTTTCAATCTCTGAAGGGATTCGCACAAGCACCTCGTAGTTGAGATTGCGGCTGAGCTCACTGAAGGAGCTCACCGTGATTTCGTTTCTACCCTGCTTCCCGATTATGACCACTTCGTCTCCCTCGACTGCATCGCGTATGTGGCTTATGTCGATGATAATCACGCTCATGCTCACGAAGCCCAGGATCCGGGCTCTCTTTCCCCTGACGAGCACATGGCCCAGATTGCTCAAACTGCGGGCGAAGCCCTGTGAATATCCAACCGGGACAGTAGCGATTCGCTGAGGCCGGTCCGTCTGGTATATGGTACCATAGCCGATATACTCACCGGCCCTCACGCTCTTGACCCCCATGATGCGGCTCTTCCAGGTGAGAACTGCCCGGAGAGGGCTGCGCCCTGGCGGCCTTCCGCCTTGCGAAACCTCCGTGAAGTACTGAATTCGCGTCTCTTTGCTCGGCCAGTATCCATACTGCGCGATACCAATCCTCACCATGTCCATAATAGTCTCGGGATATCTAAGCGCGGCCGCCGAGCAGGCCGAGTGTCTTACCGGGATATCCTCTCCTTCGGCTTCCAGTTCACACAGAATATCTTTGAAGGTCCTGATCTGATTTGTGATTCTCCAGAAGTTGCCTATGCTTTCCGCCCCGGCGTAATGGGTGCACACTCCTTCGAGCCGCAAGCTCTCCGGATTGGTCCTGAAGGCGTCCATGGCCTTCCCCAGATCACACCGGTCCAGCCCCGTTCTGTTCAAACCTGTCTCAACTTCCAGATGAACCCGCGCCGGGATGCCCAGTTTTCGCGCGGTCCCGAGCGCCCCCTGGAGCCTGCCCAGGTCAAAGACATAGAAGGAGACGCCTCTGGTGATGGCCCACTCGAGATCGGCATTGTCGATGTATCCCATGATCATCAGGTGGCAGTCTTCTGACATGGCTTCGTGAGCATCCACGGCCTCTTCAATGCTGAAGACAGAGAAATGCCTGACTCCGCAGCTCTCAGCGAGGGGAACAAAGTCCTTTATATTGTGCCCGTATGCGTTTCCCTTGATCACGGATGAGAACAGCGTATCCTTGCCTATTCTGCATCTCAGGAAACGGATATTCCCGGCCAGGGCCTTCCTGCTCAGCTCGATGCGGGAGGAGGGTATCACAACGCATCCACGAGATTGCTTGTGTGGGCTCTATCAGACTGCATCAAGGACATTATTGCATATATGCGCCTATGTGTCAAAGGTGGTTCCCGGAAGCCTGGGGCCCGGACAAGATGTCCATGCATTTGAATTGACACAAAGACCCTGAAATGATAAGTGAATATAGTAGTTCTCGTCTGAGGCACTGGCGACAAGAGCACAGGACCACTGAATGCCCAAGCAGAAAACCGCATCATCACGGACGGCGGCGAAGACCCCGACCGGGCACATGAACGAGACCATGGCTTCGGATCGCGGCAAGGCCCGGAAGAAGTCGCATGGGGCGGCCCGGAAACGGGCCGGAAGGCCGGTCAGGAAGCGATCCGCGAAGAAGATCACGGACGAGGAGCTGGTCCGTCTTGCCAAGGGCGGCGACACCGCTGCCTTCGGCAAGCTGATGGAACGGTACCAGAACAAGATATATCGGCTTGGCAGGCGGATGACAGAGACCGATGAGGATGCCGAGGATGTCCTGCAGGAAGCTTTCATCAAGGCTTTCAAGTCACTCGGGCGTTTCAGAGAGAAGTCCAAGTTCTCCACCTGGCTTTACAGGATAACCGTGAATCAGGCCCTGATGAAGCTGCGCAAGAAGAAACTCGATGCCGTCTCCCTGGACGAGCCCGTTGCGACCGAGGAGGGCAGTGTACAGAGGGACATCGAGGACGATACGCTCGATCCCCTGGACAAGCTGATAGAGACCGAATCGCTTGAGACGCTGGATATGGCCATAGCGGATCTTCCGCCGGGCTACCGTGCGGTCTTCGTGCTGCGGCATGTGGAGGAGCTTTCGACCGAGGAGACCGCCCGTATCCTCAAAATATCGGTGCCTGCGGTGAAATCCAGGCTTCATCGCACCAGAGCGGCCTTGAAAGAGAAACTTATTCAGCATTTGAGGAATCAAACTATCAGGGGGTAATTGGCGAAGGATGCCGTGCTGCAAGGGGATATTGGACGCGTTGTCAGACTATTTGGAAGGTGATGCAGGAAAAGTGGTCTGCAATGAGATTGAAATGCATCTGGATGGCTGCGAAAAGTGCCGGATGCATGTGGATACGATGCGAGCTGTTGTGACCCTCTTTAAAGGTTGGAGAGGTGACGAGATTCCCGAGGAAGTCTCAGGGCGCCTCCATGAGGCAGTCGCGGGAACCGTCGAGCGAGCATGCCAGAGGTCCGCGAGCAAGTCTGCCGGCAGGGTCAGGTCCACCGCCAAAACCACCAGGTACCGGGGCGTAAGCGTGAAGAAGGCCGCCGGAAAGACCACGAAGAAGACCACGAAGAAGACCACGAAGAAAACGACGAGAAGACCCGCAGGGAAGACCTCACGGAAACGTCGGACATAGTGTCCGAGAGAGAGCCTCAAAAGTCAGTTCCGCGTTGTTCCCGGCCCGCTAGCGCGCCGCTTGGAGCCGCTCCTTGACTCCCGCATGCTGTGGGTTGATTGAGAGCGCCGCTTCCCAGGCCCGGATCGCTTCCTGCTCGTGTCCCAGCTGTTGAAGGGCATCGCCCATGTGGACATATGCCAGGAAAAACGCCGGTGAAACCTGCAGACACTGTTTGTAGTACTCGATCGCGCGTTCCCAGTTGCGCTCAGCCGCATAGGCATAACCCAAATTGCAGATGGCATAAGGGCGGGTGGGGAATAGCTCGATCGCCTTCTCGTACTCACGCCGGGCCTCCGCTATTCTGCCCTCCGAAAGATATGCGCTGCCCAGCGCATTACGGATTCCGTAGTCATCCGGATCCAACTTGACAGCTTTCTCATAGGTTTCCCTGGCTTCACCGTTCCTCTTCAGGGCAGAGTAGGTATTGCCCAGCAGGAAGAGAATGCCGGCATTGTCCGGCAGGATCTCACGGGCGTCGAGAAAGTACTGGAGGGCCTCCGAGGGCTTTCCCCAGCGAAGGTAGAGCTCGCCCATGGTGACATGGGGATCGGGAAGGTCGGGCCTCAGGGCAAGGGCACGTTCGAGATTTGCCAGAGCCTCCTCGAACCGGCCCTCGGTGAGATACTGCACTCCCAACCCGTATGAGGTCTGATAGCCGCCCTCGCCCCTCTTGTTGGCAAGCTCGAGAGCAGTCACGGTTGCGTCCAGACCCTCGATCGAACGCCGGGCCGCGAGGTTCTCAGGGTCGATCTCGAGAGCTTTCTGATATTGCGCTCTCGCCCGTCCGTCCTCGCCGAGCGCCCTGTGAATGTGGCCTCCGATTATATTGGATGATGCCAGCAGCGTCTTCATAGTTTGCTGGGCGACGAGTGCCGAGTCCAATCCGGCCTCCTCGATGCCCGTCATATAGCGAAGCGGATTGGGCCGGAGGGCCAGCAGGGCCTCAAGGTTCTGACTCAGGTAGGACTTTGCGGTGCCCCGGCGGGCGCTGCCGAACTCCAGTATCGGATGATCATCCGAATGTCTCGGCACGTCTCCACAGAACTTCTTCACGGCCTCGCCGTCAGCCAGCAGGCATGAAGCAAGGTCAAACGGGCTGTCTATGAATATGTCCGCCAGGTCCTCTCTTATCGCCGAATCCTCGAAGGCCTGTGTGAACTTCGCGAGATCGATTTCGAGCGGCGCGTCCTTTCTTCCCGCAATCAGCGCATGCTGCGAGAAGCTCATGTAGCAGTACCACACCGACATGTCGGGAAAGACATCGTAGAAGGCCTTGAGTGCCACCCTTATGTCATAGGGGCTCAGATCCAGGGGCAGCCAGCAGGTTGCGACTCCTCCAGGCTTGAGCTTGTCTCTCACGGCCTTGAAATGGTCATAGGAGTAGAGGGCGGACGCTCCGCCCGCGCCGGGATAGATCGAGTCGGTCATTATTATGTCGTACTCCTTGTCGGTGAGGAGCACATAGTTCTTGCCGTCCATTATGATCACATTCACGTCGGGGCGGTCGAAGGCCAGCTTGTTTATTGATGCGAAGAAGCGCCTCGACGCCTTGATCACGTCCTTGCAGATCTCAATGCCGTCGATTGTCCCGGCATGATGCATGGTGAGGATGTGCAGGGTTTCTCCGCTACCGAAGCCGATATGCGCTACGCGCTCCTTCCCATCCGCCAGCAGGATCGGAAGATGTCCCTGGAGCTTCTGAGTCACGCGCAGCATGTCACTGGTTCCGGCCACATTCACCCCGTCTATCGCGATAAGGTCATAGCCAGGATAGCGGTGAATGGTGACGGTCCCGCTCACGCCTTCCTTGAAATAGAGAAGCTCGCTGCCGGATTCCTTGATATTGAAGGTGCGGGCGAAGACAGAGGGCTTTATCACGAAAGCGAAGGCCGAAAAGCCTATCAGCGCCGCGACCGAAATTCCGGCCCAGAATCTCCTGTTCGCCCGGCATGAGAAAAGAAATATGCCCGCGCCGATATTGAACGCCGCGAGCAGGGCGATAGACCGCGCGGACCCCAGGGTGGGAACCAGCACGAAGCCCGCCATCAATGAACCCGCGACGGCCCCGAGGGTATTAAAGAAGTAGATCCTGCCAACCGACTGGGACACCTTGCTCTTCCTGGTGTAGATTCTCGCCACCACGGGAAAAGCCGCGCCCATGAAGAATGAAGGCACCAGCATTATCAGCGCAGCCTGCAGGAATCCGGCCCACCTGAGGCGCAAGAGATCACCCCCGGCGTCCCTGAGGTCGAGATACTCATGTGCCAGATCAAGCCTCGAGAGGAAGTAGATCGAACCCAGGGCGGCCAGCCCGATCAGGACTTCCACGATACCGAAGACATCGGTGGGACGCCTGAAGCGGTCCGCGAGCCGCGATGAAACGAAACTGCCTAGCGCGATGCCCACGAGAAACGTGGTCAGCATCAGGGTGAAGGCATGCGTGGTCGCTCCCATAGAGAATACCAGCACCTTGGCATAGATCACTTCGTATGCCAGAGCGGCCCCTCCCGAGATCGCGATGGCAAGCAGTACCGCGAAACTGACATATCGCGGCAGATGCACCTGCCCGGGCCAGGCCTCCCGACCGGCGTCCTGTCCGGCAGCCTGTGCATCCGCGCCTCGCCCGGCGCGAGCCTCCCGGCCTGCGGCCTCTTCACCTGCAATCGGCTGGCCGGCTCCCGCACCGCCCGCCCGGCCCGCCGACATTGCCACCACGCCCACCAGCATGCTGGTCGCCGCGGCCAGGTATACCGACGATGAGACTCCCAGAACTTCGAGGAGTATGAAGCCGGTCGAGAAGGATCCGATGACAGCGCCGAAGGTGTTCAGGGCATAAAGGGCCCCGATATTCCTTCCCAGCTTCGCGAATTCCCTTCCCGCGAATTTGCTCAGCACGGGCAGGGTGCCACCCATCAGAGTCGTGGGGATTAGGATCACCAGGAAGGAAAGGAAGAAGCGAAGCATGGCCACCGGGACCGGCCTCTGGCCAAGCCCCGTGAAAACGTATGCGTATACTCCATAGAGATGGCCTATGATCAGGGGCATGAAGAGCGCGTAGATGCCTATCGAGAGCTCTATGGCACCATAGACCAGGATGGGCCGCTTGAATCTGTCGGCCATCCTGCCCAGTATTATGCTCCCGAGAGCCATCCCGGCCATGAATGCCGCGAGAACCGTGCTCACCGCATGGGTTGTGCTGCCGAAGACCGTGACGAACAACCTCGTCCAGGCGACTTCAAGAACCAGCCCGGTCACCCCGGTCACAAAGAAGAGCGCAAAGACGAGGATTCTATTCCTATCGCTTGTTGTCATGAATGACCCCTGTTTATTAATGAATCGACCATAAAAAGATAATCTCCAGTTTAAACCGCGTCAATGTTTGAGGCCGGCAGGCTGCTTGTAGAGGGGCTGGAAATACGGTATAATGGAGTATGGATAGGTTTAGCGAAGGGAGATGAGAGTGCTGAGGGGAGTCATTTTCCTTGGCCTGACTCTGGTTCTGCTGGCAGGCCTTGCCTCCGCAGGCGAGGGTGAGCTGATTCTCAGGGTCGACAAGTCCGTGGGAGCTGAGGCGCTTCGCGCCGCCGGGATGCTTTATCTGGCGGATCTGGATGAGGACTACCTCGTTTTCGGTGATGTTCGTGGCAGGGAGAGGCTGGAGCAGAGAGGCATAAGCGTCGAGACGGTTGCCCTGCTCTCTCCGGGCGAAGAGATATTCCTTCTGAGGCCCCGAACATTTCAGGGTGAAGTTCTCTTCTCAGGCCTGCTGACCGGCCTTGGCGGAGGCGACTATCTGGCGACCATGGAGACACGCCGGATAGAGGACCTTGAATTCCTGCCCTTTTCCAGGGCGCGCCTGATTCCGGGGCGCTTCCCGCCAACCGAGCGCAGCAGGACGCCCGCCTCCCCTGTGGCCGTCACAGCGAACCCTCATGTAGCGGCCATGACCGCCCGGGTGTCTGGAGACACACTGTGGAAATACATATCACAGCTGAGCGGCCGGGAGCCTGTGTTGATCAACGGGGAGCTCGATACCCTCCGTACCCGCTATTCCTATTCTCCCAAGGTCAACGATGCCGCCGACTACCTTGTGGAACGCTTCGAGGACTATGGCATCGACGTGGAATTTCATGAATACGTGGTCGGTCTGGACGTCTTCCATGCCGTCGATTTCGTTGACCCGCTCAATGGCTGGGTCGTGGGCAGCAGCCAGAAGGTGTTCCGGACCAGGGACGGGGGCTTCTCCTATGAGAAGCAGAAGCCCGGGGCTCCTCTGAAGGACTTCCAGGGCATCTGTTTCCTGGATACGCTGAACGGTTGGATCGCAGGCACCGGCGGTACCATCCGCCACACACAGGACGGCGGCGCGTCCTGGTCGGTGCAGACAAGTCCTGTCGGCATGAACCTCAGGGAGGTCTTTTTCCTGGACGAGCTGAATGGCTGGATCGTGGGTTATGGCGGCACCATCATCCGGACAATGGACGGCGGGCTCAACTGGTCCGCGGTGGCCAGCGGTACAGGAGACGACCTCTACGGCTGCCACTTTCAGGCCGCCGACAGGGGATGGGCATGCGGTGAGAACGGCACCGTGATCTTCTGGAACGGTACGTCATGGAGCGCCCAGACGAGCGGATCGAGCGAACACCTTCTGGACGTCTTCTTCGTAAATGATGATACGGGCTGGATGGCGGGGGGAGGGCAGACCGTGCTCAAGACCACCGATGGCGGCCTGACATGGTCACCACAGACCGTGCCCGCGGAAGCCAGTCCTTTCTTCAAGAGTGTCTGTTTTGTTGATACATTGAGCGGTTGGGTCGTCGGTCTGAACGGCACCATAATCCATACCTCGGACGGGGGCGCCGACTGGGAGATCCAGGATACCGGGACTCTCTTCGGCCTGAGATGGGTGGACTTCGCGAGCGCCACCGAGGGTTGGAGTTGCGGGTATGGGTCAACGATATTGCACACGGATGATGGCGGAGCGACCTGGGAGAGCCAGCGGGAGAACCTCCCGGCCACGGCGCTCAAGTTTCTGAAGAATGTCGTGGCGACCAAGCCCGGGACGGTGAGCGACGAGCAGGTGATCATCTGCGGCCACTTCGACTCCACATCTGAAGATCCCCAGAATCTGGCTCCGGGCGCCGATGATAATGCGAGCGGGACCGCAGCCGTGGTGGAAGCCGCCCGGGTGGTGGCGGAGTACCCGTTTGAGAGAACCGTCAAGTTCCTGTGCTTCTCGGGAGAGGAGCAGGGCCTGTTCGGCAGCGGCGAGTATGCGGGTGATGCCAGGGCCGCCGGCGACAGCATAATCGGAGCGCTCAATTTCGACATGATAGGTTTTGTGAATCCCGCCCCGGAGGATATCGACATCATCGGGGACTATCAGTCGGAGTGGCTGGTGGATTTTGCCGTGGACTGTGCGGCCGCCTATGTCCCGTCGCTGCTCACCCGGAAGAGCATCAATCCGAACGATGTTTACAGCGATCACGCCTCCTTCTGGAAAGCCGGCTACAGCTCGCTGCTTGGCATCGAAGATGAGAACCTCTCGTATCCCTACTATCACACCACGAATGATACTCTGGGGAACCTGACCCAGGCATTTGCCGCGGATGTAGTGAAGATGGGTGTCGCGGCCCTGGCTGAGCTCGCCGGGATCGATACGACCTCGTCGGTCCCGGGCCGGCGCGGGAAAGCCCTGGTGGCAATGGCCCGGCCGAATCCCTTCACTGCCGTCACGAAGATCTCGTTTGCGCTGGGTTCGAAGTCCGGTGTGCAGGTGAAGGTGGTGAACGTGGAGGGCAGGGTCATAAGCAGCCTGCTCGATGATGAGTTGCCCGCCGGCCCTCATGAAGTCGCCTGGCAGGCGACCGATGACTCCGGCCGGCGCGTTGCTCCCGGCATCTACTTCGCGGAGGTGACGGCGGGGAGCCGGACCGCTGCTGCCAAGATCGTGGTGCTTCGATAGGAAGCAGGCAGAAGGGGACAGCAAGAGTAGGACCGCATACAGGGGGACGCCGAAAAAGGGGAGCACCGAAAACAGGAGGGCGCGTCCTTTTCCTGCCGGAAGAGGGCGCTCTCCCTTTTTGTGCCCATTGACATAGCTCCTGCAGGTCCTTACGATTTAGAATGATCTTCGGGGGTGAGCCGCAATGCTTCCTTTAAGAGACGATGT
>JASFOL010000008.1:0-13029 GCA_050116545.1 bacterium
TGCTTGCCCTGAATATTGCCGAAGGAGATTCTCAGCCAGGTCAGATAGCAGTTGATCCCGAAGCCGGCAAGCGAGAAGAGGATGCCTATGGTCCCGAAGAAGTGGAGCGGGCTCGTTGTATAACCCGTGAGCAGGATCACGGTTAGCAGATCAAGGAAGCCGTGAAGGAAACGGCCGGCCCCGTACTTGGTCTTGCCGTGGATCCTGGGGTGATGCTTGACCGGGATCTCCCCCACACGGAACCCCGCCTTGTGGGCGAACACGGGCAGGAACCTGTGGAGCTGACCATAGACCTTGAGATGATCGGTCACATAGCTCCTGTAAGCCTTGAGGCCGCAGTTCATGTCATGAAGGCCGAGTCCCGTCACCCACTTGGTGACCGTGTTGAAGATCCTGGAAGGAATGGTCTTGGTGACGGGGTCCTTGCGGTTCTGCTTCCAGCCTGACACCAGATCATAGCCTTCGTCCATCTTCTCGATCAGCCTTGGAATCTCTTCCGGATCATCCTGCAGGTCCGCGTCTATTGTGACTATTATGTCTCCCCGGGCCTCATCGAACCCCACCGACAGGGCGGCGCTCTTCCCATAGTTGGTCCTGAGACTCAGGACCCGGGACCTGGGGTCGGCCTTGAAGATCTCAGTGAGAATGTCCAGCGATGCGTCTCTGCTGCCGTCGTCGACGAAGACCAGTTCATAGGGTCTGCCCATGCCGGCCAGGACGCTTGTCAGCTTGCTGTGAAGCTCCCGCAGCGAGTCCTGCTCGTCGAACACGGGAACAATGATCGAGATCTCTGTCATATGGCTATTGCCTCCTCAAACCCAGCTTGGCCTGCAAGCTGCGCCTCCCGGGATTCAGTTCCAGGGCCTTGCTCCACTCGGCCCTCGCCTCGGCCTGCCTCCCGAGGGAGTTCAGTATATCGCCATGTATCTCATATGACAATGCATCTCTGTGGGTAAGCTCCAGGGCGCGCCGCGCCTCAGCCAGCGCCTCGTCGGCCTGGCCTGTCTGCAACCTTGAGAAAGCCAGCAGTGAACGCGCGGTATATGAATCCGGATGATCGTCGATAAAACTCTCGAGCAGCCGGCTGCCGGCGACGAACTCCCCGCCGCGCACCTGGTCCATGGCCCGCTCGAAGAGGCTGGGGGAATAATCCGCGGCGGAGTCGCCGGGCCAGGCCTCGAAGCGCACCACGGTCGCTTCCCTTCCGCAGAGCATGAAGCTGGCCACCGCAGTCATCTGGCTCTTGAACTCAGGGTAGTTCCGATCCAGATACTCGTAAAGAGTGGGGAAGCGCAGCAGGAAATGCGTGACCGGGTACTTCCCGAACTTCTCCTTCTCATCATAGCGTATCAGATCGCCATAGGCGGGCAGGGTCCTGAAACCTGTCTCCAGCGACAGTGTGGTTGAGCAATCGCCCACCATGAAGACCCCGGCGGAGAGAATCTGCTTGAGACTCCTTGCCGTGTCTATGATCGTATAGCGCCGGCCTGCCGCATACCGCGCGAAGCTGACCATGTTGATCGACACAAAGGCGAGCAGCACGACCGCCAGGACGGGTCCCGTCCAGCTTCGCCTGAGCTTCAGCCGCGCCCCGAGCAGCCGGCCCCTGAATATCAGGCAGACGGCCAGCGCCAACCCCCCGAAAATCAGCAGATGCCGCAGGCTCGAGAGATGAAACCGGTAAAGCGACACCATACCCGGCGTTGACGGCCGGCCCATCATGGCGGAGCCGCCGCTCAGGATGCGGAAGACCAGGTCGTGCTGGATGTGGATCAGCACCCAGACCAGCCAGGCCCCGAAGGCATAGACAAAACCCGAAGACCGCGGTGAAGAGAGAATGGACCTGCCGCGGGCCAGCCTCAGCATGAAAGCCGTGGCCAGCAGCGCGGTGCTCGGCGTCAGCAGCACCATATAGCGAAGCGGCCGATAGCTCAGGAGACTCAATGCAGCCGTGAGGCCCACGAACCAGACCGCAGCGAGACGCTCCCAGTCCCTGGCCCCCGGCCGGGCGCCGAAGAGGCCTGAGATCACCGAAAGCAGCCCCAGGTAGGCCAGCACCGACATCACCGGAGTCGCGGCGAAGAAACCGTCCCGCCCGCTTCCGATATGCAGGAATGCGTCCAGCCTCCGCCACATGACCGTTCCCGGCCCGGCGCCGGCATACTCGCCCTGCTGTGCGATCAGGATATTCGATTTGAAGTATTTGGCTATGACCTCAGGATTGACGAAATAGACCAGGGCCACCCAGAGCGCCACGGCGGCCGCCAGTCCGCCCATAAAGCCCGCGGCCAGGCGCCAGCCGGCAACAGCCTGTCGGTGGTCGGCGGATGGTCGCCCTGCGCCGGCTGCTCCGTTGCCCGCGCCGGCCGATTCCCCGCCGGTCTCCCGGCTCTCCGGCCGGGGCCTTATCAGCAGGTAGACAAGCACCACCGGCACGAAGTGAAGCGCGTGCATTTTCAGCATGAAGGCCGCCAGCCCGACCAGGAAGCCCGATATCACAAGGCCTCCGGTCCGCTTGAGCGCGAAGTAGAAGGCGGCCAGCAAAAGCAGGATCAGCAGCGACTCCACCATCGGAACGCGGCTGTAGATTATATGAGTATAGGAGAAGGCAATGAAGATCATGGCCAGCAGGCCCGCGGCGCTTCCACCAAGCCTGCGCATCCAGGCGAATACAAGGACCGTAGCGGCGATCGCGGGCAGCACACCCGCTAGATTGGCCTGGAAGAGCCCGACACCCGCGACCTTGAAGATCACAAAGGCCAGGATATTGATCAGGGGATAGAAGAGCACCACCGGAGACCTCATGTCCGGGATCCAGGTGTCAAAGACCACCTTGCTGCGCGCCCCGTCTATCGCCCGGGCCCCGTCGGTGAAAAGCGCCTGGCTCCAGGTGAAGTTCCAGGGCGGATCGGCATTGAGGAAAGCGGTTCTCAGGACAACGGCAGCCGCAACCACAATGGCGGCCACCAGCCAGTAGTAATTGAAGGACTCCTGCGAGAGATGGTCAGGCCGGGGCCCTCCATCGGGCCGGCCTTCCTTCACCGCTTGCTTCGCGGGCTCCTTCCGCCTGCGGGTCTTGCCCCGCTTCTCTCCCGCCAAGTCTATTCCCCCCTCTTCTTCTCAGACAGCAGGGTGACCTGCTGTGCCAGTTCTTTGACCTGCTCACTCAGCGTGGATATCCGGGTGGTTATCCACAGCGATATGAAAGTCAGGAAGATCAACCCGCTGAAGAACAGGGTTGAGACAGGGAACTTGGCCCCGATCAGCTCGGTGAAATACACCAGCGGCCTGACCCAGACCGCCAGCACGAAGATCGCCACCCCGGCCAGGATCCAGACAATCGAGTCGGTCTCACGAAGTTTCCTGTTTCTCACCAGCCAGACGACATAGGCAATGAACAGGAGACTCACCACCAGGGACAATACCCTCACCTGCAGGTTCATGGCGCTTCCCCCTCTCTCTGCGAAGATGGGATCCTGAGCAATGTGACCAGGATCGAAAGCGGCATCTTGAGCGCGTATTTCAGTGAAGCCCCGAGCCCGGATATCATGGAGGTGCCCACCGTCCTGGCGTGCATCTTCACGGCCACCTCGCCCACGCTGAAGCCGTGGCGCGCGACCCAGATGATGGTGTCCGCGTCGGGGAAATCGACGGGATAGGAACCCAGGGCAAACAGGCCCAGCACATTCCTCCTCAGTGCCTGAAAGCCCGAGCTCGTATCGCTTATTCTCTGGCCGGTGATGCTGCTGGCGATCCCGGAGAAGACCCGCATGCCCAGCCGCCGGATCAGGGGAATGTCATAGGCTTCCACTCCCATGAAGCGCGATCCGATCACCATGTCATACCGCCGGGCACCCTCAAGGAGCGTGCCTATATAGGCCGGGTCATGCTGGCCGTCGGCGTCCATGAGGACCACCAGGTCAAAGCCCCGGGCGTACGCGAACTTCATTCCGGCATGCACCGCCCCGCCGTATCCCAGGCCGATCGGGGCGCCGAGGACCGTCGCGCCGGCCTTGAGGGCGACCTCGGAGGTGGAGTCGGTGGAAGCATCGTCGACAACCACAACCTCGAAGTCCGGATGCAGGCGCCTGACCTCAGCCACCACCGGCCCTATCGAGAGCTCCTCGTTCCTGGCCGGGATGATGACCGCGATACTGCCCTGTACCTCCTCAAGCACTTGGCTCATCCTTCCCTCTCGAGGCCTTTCTGAAGATCAGCCAGGATAGACCGGCGATGACGATGATGGACAAAGATACGACTATTCTCAGTGAAAGAAGATACGGCACTATCAGATGCTTGTCAGCCCCAATCTTGTAGAGAAGGCCCGACCATGACCAGTCTGCGATTCCCAGGCCCCCGGGCGTAAGAGCAATGACCGCGGCAAACTGGGCCGCCGGCACAAACAGGAGCACCCTGAGGCCGCCGAGCCCCAGCCCCACCGCGGCGGCCATCGCGACAAACCTCATCGAGGTGAAGAAGAACTTGAGCAAGCTGAGCAGATAGAGCCAGAAGGCTATCCCGCCCAGATCCACCTCTTCGAGCAGCTTGCGTTCGGCCTCGAACTCGACCCGCCTCCCGATCCATGGAATCCTGCACACCACGCCGAAGAGAATTCGAAAGACGTAGGCCAGGGCCCTCATGGTCAGTCTTCCGAACAATCCAAAGCAGACCAGCCCCAGAAGCAAGGCGGCCCCGAAGAGGGCGATTCCCGTCAAGGGCCGGATCGCTCCGGCCACATAGAGCACCGATGGCACGATGAAGAGGCCGGCGACAACCACGTCGAAGGTGCGGTCGAGATAGACCGAGTAGGATGCCCTGCCTATCGAGAAGTCGTGACCGAACCTGAGCGACATGGTCCTCACGCCGAAGTCGCTGATGTCCATGGGAAGAACCAGGCCCACAGTCCGGCCGAACATGAAATAATAGAGCAATGTTCCGAAGCTCACCCTGCCGGTCTCGCCGGTGCTCCGGATCGACATCTTCCACTTGAGCGCGGACACCACCGACATCGCCAGCGTGCAGCCGAAGCAGAGCAGCGCATAGAACGGATCAAGGTCCCTGATCCTTCCCAGGTCCTCACGTCCCCAGTAGAGAAACGCGGCCATCAGAAGGACCGCGAGTGACCACAGGGCGTGCTTTTTTGACAGGCCTTTCATCAGGAGATATAACCCAGACCTTTCAGCCTCTGCTTGACGCTCTCATCCTCCATCGACTTCCTTTCGCCGTCGGCTCCCTTGATCACATCCTCCAGGTCGAAGTAGGCCGGGGGCCGCGCTTCAAGCTCCCCGGCACGGAACACGCTTTCCGGGAGCCTGCCGTCCAGGCCCCTCGGAATCGGGAGGCCCATCATGTACAACAGGGACGGGGCCACGTCGATCACCCTCAGGCCCTCGACCTCAACACCCTGCCTGATGCCCGGGCCTCTCGCGATGAAGACGCCTTCCATCCTGTGCTGGGCCGAGATCGCCGGGGAAGCCGGCTCGACCACCCTGTTCGACGAGAATTCGAAGTCTCCAAACACGCCGACAGTCGGATCCCTTGGAAGGAAATAGAGGTCGGGCGCCTCGGTGACGAACTTGCCCGAGTAAATGTCCTCCCTCTTGACCACCTTGCTTATCAGGGCCCCGCCGTCCGCCGGGTGATGAAGCCCTGAGAGCGCCCGGGCGATTCTGTCTCTCACCTCATCATACTTCTCAGGCTCGACCGCGCCCAGCGGCTCCCTGCCCCTGAGATTGACAAAAGCCCCTCCATAGACGCCGCCGCTTATCGCATATGCCTGAGTCCGCTTCCAGTCCACGTCGGCGAATGAGAAGAAGAAGCGGCTCAGGAGGCCATATCCCTTGCTTGTCCAGCGGAGCCCCATCCTGAGCTTCCCCAGCCCCAGGGATTTTCCGATCCTGTATGCATTGAGCGGGGTGAGCCCCATCTTGTGAAGCAGATACTTGAGGCGGGACCACGGGTTTTTCCGGACTTTCATCAGGCCTGACTTCAGGAAGAGGTTGTTTGCGTGAATGAACTCGTGGAGAGGCCCATGCCCGTGATCGGATATAACCACCACACTCACATCCTCGCCCGCCGCGGCGATGAGGTCGCCGACCGCCGAATCGATCCGGCCGTAGAAACCGTGGATGCTGCCGATATGCTCCCTGTGCTCCGCGGCGTCATGCCTGGGATGGGCGGTATCCATCACGTGCCAAAGGGCATGCTGGAGAAAGTCGGTTTCATTGAAAACCTGCATCGCGAACTGCCAGTGGCCGTCCTTCATCAGGGCCACCGCCACCCGGGCCTTGGAATCCACCACCTTCTCGATCTCGTCCAGATAGGGCTTCAAGCGCCCCGGCGAATAGGTCCCGGTCGGCACTATCGCATAGCCCGGGGATATCCGGCGAATCCTCTCGATCAGGTCCCCGGGATAGGTGGAATTGTCGCTTCCCAGAGGGGTCAGGAGGCCGCTTATCATCAGGCCGTTCACCCTGCGTGGAGGGAATGTCATGGGCACATTGAGCACCAGTGATCTTCCGTCAAATGCTCCCACAAGGTCCCACAGGGTCGGCGCCCTCAGGGACGAAGCATTCAGAAAAGCGAGGTTATAGGAATCGTCCGCCCTGACTATCAGATCGAAGACACCGTGATTGCTGGGGTCCAGGCCGGTCACAATGGACGACCAGGCCGGTCCCGTGCCCGGGGGAATCACGGTGCGCAGGCGGCCCCAGGCTCCCGTCTTCATCAGGTTCTCGAGATTGGGGAGCCTGCCCCGTTCGATCAGGGGAGAAAGCACGTCGAAAGTCGCGCCATCGAGTCCAATGACTATGACCTGTCGCATCGGCGCTCCTAGGAGCCTTCTTCAGTGTCACCCTTGCCCCTGGCCTCCGCTTCCAGGGTCTCAAGAAGTCTGATCGCGGAGCGGTCGCCGGGGTGCAGAGTCAGCCATTGCCTTATCACCTCGGCCGCCTTGTCCGGCTGTCCATTGTCCCTGTGGAAGGACGAAAGGAGCGAGTAACCGTCGGGATCGTCCGGCCGCGCATTGATCAGCCTCTGGAGAGTGGCCTCGGCCTCCTTGTTCATATTGGCGCGCCTGTAAACATTGAAGAGCTGCATGTACACATTGGTGTTGCGAGGCTGCTGCGAAATGAAGAGCAGGGCCAGGCTCTCGGCCTTTGCAACCTGCCCGGCATATCCATAGGTGGCCACCGCGATGTCCTTGTAGCCGTCATAGTCGGGCGCGATCTTTATGGCCTGCTCCAGCTCGCGGATCGCCTTGTCGTATTCCCGGGTCTCTATATAGTTGATGCACAGGCGCAGATGAGCCGCGGCGTAGTTGGTAACCAGCCGCCGGGTGTTGATGTCCTTGTAGACACTGGTGTCATAGTCATACTGCTCGCCAAAGTCGATCTCGTCCTCATGGATCATCTCGGGTATGTCATTGAGGTCGGGTGCGGTCATCACAACCCGGGTGTCCGCCGGCTTCAGCAGCCCGCGGTAGGAGTAGAGGTTATAGAGATTGTTCAGCGTGACGTCCACGTCTATCAAGTTCCTGCCCTCATAGGGCATCAGCCGGAATGCGAGGCCCTCGAGCATCAGCCTCTTCTCATAGCCCATGTAGTCCGCCACAGTGACGGCGAAATAAACGGGCCGCCTGTCGCCGGTCGTCTCGATGATGTTCTTGGTGGCGATGTCCTTGACCATCATGATCTTGCCGTCCGGATCGCGATAGGGCCTCAGGGCGGCAATCTCCTCGTCCGAGAAAGTCATCGGCACCCTGGGCTCCAGATGCTTCAGCTGCCAGATATACCAGGGCGTATTGAGCAGGCTGAGATTGACCACCCTCACGTCCTTCCTGAATCCCTTGACTTCCTGTATGAACCACAGCGGGAAGGTGTCATTGTCCCCATTGGTGAAGATCAGGCCATTTTCGTCGACGGTGGCGAGCATATTGTATGCATAGTCGTGGGCATTGTAATCGCCTCTCCTGTCATGAGTCTCGAAATTGACAAGATAGGACGAGCCTGTGAATATCAGCAGGACTATCGACAGCGGGACGACCAGTTTCGGGCGCCCTCGTTTGGCCACCAGATCGGCCAGGTAGGCGAACGCCACTCCGATCCAGACACAGAAGAAGAAGAAACCGTGGGAGAAGAAGTAGTCACGCTCCCTGACCTCATGATCCGTGAAGTTCATGTAGATGACAAGGCCCAGGCTCATGACCAGAAAAATGGAACCTATCAAGACGAAAGCGCGCCTGTCTTTGAAGAACTGGATGACCGCGCCGGCCCCGCCGGCCAGCATCAGCAGCCCGGTCCAGGTCATGCCGGGTGAGGTCCACTGCTCCTTGAAGTAGCGCCAGAACATCCCGAACTGGAAAGACCACGGGGCCTGGCGGACGAACGGGGTCATCGGCTTGTACTGCTTCCTCAGCAGGCAGTCCTTGAAAGCCACCCATCGCTCGGGATTGGCCTCGTCAATCGGCGGATTCAGCGATGATCTTATGGGCAGGAAAAGATGATTGCTCACTCCCAGAATGCCCACCAGGACCACGAATACCAGGAACCTGACATCGCCAAAGAGCCTGTAGTCGACAAGCAGCGCGAAAAGGACGAATGCGGGCAGGACCAGCACCGTACCCAGGTGAAGTCCCACGCTCAATCCCAGCAGATAACATATCAGCACCAGGCTGTTGCGGCTGCCCGGCTCGGCGTGGCGCTCCGACCACCGGACCATCAGCCAGACGGTGAACGCCATTATGAAGGCACTTGGCGAATAGACCTCCGCCTCTATCGAATTGGTCCAGAAACTGCCGGCAAACCCCCCTGCCACGGCGGCGCTCGCGCCCGCCAGGTAGAGCGTCACGCTTTCGGTGACCGTCCGAGGCACCCCTCTCCACCTTACTATTATCTTAACCGTGATCAGGTAGAGAAACAGGCAGGCAAGAGCCCCGGAGAGCGCCGACATCAGGTTGACGCTCAGTGCGCGCTCGGCGAGGGGAAGCATCGAGAAGACCCGGCCCACCACCACGTAGAACGGGGTTCCGGGAGGATGGGGAATTCCCATGATATACGATGTGGCGATAAACTCCCCGGAATCCCAGAACGACACAGTCGGTGATATCGTGATCAGGTAACCCGCCAGGATTCCAAGAAAGACCAGGGCACCCGCTATTCGGTTCCATTTGGCATGCCTGTCCTCAACCGACATCAGATAGCCTCCCGTCAGATAGCTCTTTTTCAATCTGTCCCGGGGCAGGGCCGCGGCCCAAATACACTACGCCCCCTGCAAGGCTCACAACCACGCCCACCACATAGGCGAGAAATCCCATTGTGAAGGCCTGCTCGCTGCCGAGCTCCGGCACGGCCCTGCAGAAAAAGAAGATGCCCAGCCCTTCCCTGACCCCAAGGCCGCCGATCGATATCGGCAGTGCTATGAAGATAGCAATAACAGGGACGAAAAGGAAGAAATAGATGAGCGGAATATCGAGGCCCATGGCCTCCGACACCTCGAAGTGCACCAACACCCTCAGGGCCTGCACCAGTACCGCCACCAGGAGCACGGCGGGCAGGCTTGACAGGCACCTGCGATAGGAATAGAACGACTCATAGACACGCTTGAAACGCTCGCGCGTACCCCGGATCAACAGGGGACGCAGCAATCTCCCCAAGGCTCTGGCCAGCCGCCGGCTGAAAATCAGCAGCGTGCTCGTCGCAAGTATTATCATGAAGGCCACCACTATGGCGAGGCTCCACAGGCCAAATGCCCTCTCCAGCCCCAGCGCCTCATATTTCATGGCCACATACAGTCCCGCGGGCATGGCAAGCAGGCCCAGGGCCACCATGCCGAAAAGCCTGTCGGTCACCGTCGAAGCTATGGCCTGGTGGGGCATTCGGGACTCCCTGTAAACATCGTAGACCCGTACTATGTCCCCGCCGATATTGGCCGGCAGGAAGTTGTTGAAGAAGGCCCCGACGAAGTAGAATGAGAGCGTCTTCCTGAAGGGCAGCATTATCTTCTGAAGCCTGAGCAGCCTGTCCCACTGGACATTTCCGAGCACCAGGGAAGCCGCGAAGGTCCCCATGGCGGCGGCCAGATAGTTCCAGCGCGCCGAGAGAAGCGCGTCCAGGGTCCTGGATAGGTCCAGCTTGAATAGAATCAGCAGGATGAGGCCGGCGCTTATCACGATGCGCGCGTTCCGGGTATGTATCAGGCCGGCAAGCCGGCCGAAAAAGCTCCTGGTGCTCAGTGTCTTACCCCCGTTCGATACAAGCCAATCGTACTAGCCTCCCGCTGCACAAAGGCCCTTGCCCGAAGCACCCCCCCTGCTTGATGGGACCCCATACTCTATAAACACCCCTGCTGCCATCGGGTTTCGCAGAGAATCAGGCTGCCGGATCTCAGGCCCCGGTGATCCTGTCTATCTCATCCAGTATGCCCCGGGCCGAGGCGTCCCAGCTGAACCTGCCGGCCCACTCCAGGGCATTGCCGGCGAGGCTTTCCCGCATAGCGTCGTCGAGAAGCAGGTCCGTAAGACCTCGTGCAAGCGCCTCCACGTCACCATATGGCACCAGGAGGCCGGTCTCGCCGTGCACCACAGCATCCCTCAGGCCGGGCACATTGCTGGCCACCACCGGTGTTCCGCAGGCATTGGCCTCGATGACCGTGACCCCCCAGCCCTCCTTGCTGGAAGGGTTGGCGACCACATGAACCTGCCGGAGCATCTCTATCTTCTGCTCTTCCGTGACAAAACCCATGAAATCCACCAGGTCCGACAGGCCCAGGCGGCCGGTCAGATCTTGAAGGGCGTTGAGATGGTCACCGGAACCGGCGACCCTGAGGCGGACTCCGGGCACTTCCCTCCGGACGATCTTCAGGGCCTTCAGCAGAACATCGACGCGCTTATAGCGCTTTATCCTTCCAACATAGCCTATCAGGGGCTCTTTCGACCTGGCTTCAGGCAGAGGCCTGTACTTGGAGTGATCGACCGCATTGTAGACGATCGACACATTCCCGGGCTTGAGCCCGCGCCTCAGCATCTCGTCCCTGGTGCTGTTGGAGACCACCACGAACCTGGTGTTCCGGTAGATAAATGGAATCAGGGACTCGGTCAGGTAAACGTAGAGAGCGATCGGGGCACTGGCCTCGAGAAAAATCGTCCGGCCGAACAGGTGATGTGCCAGCGCGAGGACCGGCGTTCTTACAAAGACAGGAGTGTAGAAAGGAACCTTATTGATGTCGTCCACAACAATGTCGAAAGGCTTCTCCCGGGCCAGCTTTCTGAAGGCTCCTGGGACGTGGAAGTTGAAGCTGAACTTGCCGCCGGCGCGCACCACCTCGACCCCGTCGATCACCTCCCGGTCGGCGGCCCCCGGAAATCGCGAGGCAAGCACGGTCACCGAGTGGCCAAGCGCTGCTATGCGCCTGGATATCTCATGAAGGTGAACTTCAGCGCCGCCGGCCTCGGGGTTCCTGATGTCCCTCCAGTTGATGAAGAGAATCCTGTGCATCGTCTATTCGCCCCAGGAAAGCCGGTTCGCAAGCACCTGGGGCAATCCGGCATCGATGATCCGCTTCTTGGCGCCCTCGATGTCGTATTCGACTCTCCTTATCGACACCTCGCAGCGTTCCCGGTCGTAAACGCATATCGAGGCTCTGGGGTCGCCGTCTCTCGGCTGTCCGACGCTTCCCACATTGATCAGGTAGCGCCGGCCGTCGCGCAGCGTGGCCCGGTCGGAGTTGACGATGATGGTCTCGGCGTCCATCAGCTCGAAGATCCTTGGCTGATGGGAATGGCCGATGAAGCAGGCCCTCTCCGTGAAGGCGCTGAATTCCTCAAGCGCCTGCTCGTGGGTGAAGATGTAGTTCCACCTGGCAGGATTGCTCGGTGTGGCATGCACTATCCGGAAGTCGTCCCCCTCGGCATGGGCGAGCGGCAATGCCTTGACATAGGCGGACTCTTCCTCACCCAGATTCTCGGCCGTCCAGGCTATCGCCTCCCTGGCATACCGGTTGAAGTAGGAGATGTCGGTCAGGCCCACGACGCCGAAGTCATGGTTTCCCGCGACCACGAGTTCAGACATGCTGCGGGTCAATCTCACCACCTCATTGGGAGCGCCGCCATAGCCGAGAAGGTCACCCAGACACAGCACTGCGTCCGGGGAGATCTTGTCTATCTCCTGCCTGACAGCTTCGAGAGCTTCCAGGTTGGCGTGTATGTCAGAGATTATCGCGTATTTCACTTTGCATCCTTGCCACTTTATCAAGAATCCCGTTCACAAATCCACCAGAGTTCTCGGTGGAATACATTTTTGCTATTTCGATGGCCTCATTGATCGCCACCTTATCGGGTACCTCGTCAACGTAGAGTATCTCCGCCGCCCCCAGCCTCAGGATATTCCTGTCCAGGGCCGCCATCCTCGACGGATGCCAGTTCTCGGCCACGGAGAGGATTATCCGGTCCAGGGCCTCCATGTGCTCCAGGGCCGCGTCCATGAGGATGCTGGCGAAGCGCCTGATCTCAGGGGTCTTGCAGCGCCCGATCACCCTCTTGCGGGCAGCCGCGGCCTCCAGGCCACCGATCTCCATCTCATAGAGAATCTTGACGATTTCCTCCCTGGCCCGCCGCCTCCGGGCGGATACCGACTCGCGCTGTTTCACTTGCCCTTCTTCCGGCCGAGCCTCTCGAAGAGATCGGCCATCTCCAGAGCCGAGAGGGCGGCGTCCCACCCCTTGTTTCCGGCCTTTCCCCCGGAGCGCTCGATGGCCTGCTCCTGGGAATCCGCGGTCACAACGCCGAAGATCGCGGGGATGCCCCCGTCCTCACCGACCCGGGCCACGCCCTTTGCCACCTCAGACGCGATATAGTCGAAGTGCGGAGTCGCTCCCCTTATGAGCGCCCCAAGGCAGATCACGGCGTCATGGCGGCCGGTATCAGCGAGCCGCCTGGCCGCCGAAGGCACCTCGAATGATCCGGGTACCCACACAACCTCGATCTTATTATCATCCGTGCCGTGCCTCTTCAGACAATCCAGGGCTCCTTCCAGC
>JASFOL010000009.1:0-13008 GCA_050116545.1 bacterium
CGGGGAAGCCTTCGAGTCGGATTTTGGCTTCACCTTCCCTGAGATATCAGCGGCTATCCGCCGGATGAGGCCCTCCGAGAGAACTTCGCCTGCCCCATCAAGATCGGTATCTTTCACAAGAACAGGAGGAGAGGTGCTCTGGCCCACCGCGACTCTCAGGGCCTCGATCGCGCCGGCTTCGGATATCTTGATCATGGCGGCAACATTCACGAGGCCGATATCGATCGCGTTCCGGGTGAACTTCTCGAATCCGCATCCCGTCCGCTCCCCCGGCAATGGGACCTCCACTTCGACGATCAGGTCTCCGCCGGGGGGCCAGCTCGCGGGAAGCATGTCCTCAAGAACCCCGGTGCGCCTGTCCACTCCCTGAAGCACCACCTTCGCTCCCAATGCGAGGAGCGGGATCCCTATGTCTGAGGGAAGGAAAATTCCGGAGAGCGCCCCGCCGACAGTGGCCATATTCCGGACCAGCGGCGTCGCGCAACCGCGCGCGGCCTTGTGGAGCATGGGCAGGGCTCGCTCGATCTCAGGAGTGACAAGCGACGCAAGCCTGGTCGTCGCGCCTATCCGTATCGATGTGCCGCCGATGTCGATGCCTTCGAGACCCAGCCTGCTTACATCGATCAGGGTATCGATACCCTTTGAGGCGGCCGGCACGATCGTGGTGCCGCCGGCGATGAAGAGCACGCCGGAGCCCAACTCCGCCCTCAGCCTGACGGCCTCCTCGGGCGATTCAGGAACCAGATACTGCTTGAAAGGCCTCACTTGATCCTCCTAAACCACAAAATTCTAACACCGCCTCAATCCTATTACAACCACCTTGTGAAAGGCTTGTGGCTGCCGCCTCCGGCTGTAGCAGCTCCGCGCCGGGCCTGTGGCCTCCGCCTCCGGCTGGAAGAGCTCCCGGCCGGGCTTGTGGGCCGGAGCGGCTTGACTTATACTTTCACCAACATGAAGACACGCGAAGTCCACAGCCGCTCGATTCTCACGAGGACAAATATCAAGGCCATAGACTATTGCCTCAATCCCTATGTGGGTTGCCAGCACGCCTGCCGCTACTGCTATGCCACCTTCATGAAGAAGTTCTCGGGCCATGATGATGCCTGGGGAAGCTTCGTGGATGTCAAGGTCAATGCGGCCGACCTCTTGAGGCGTGAACTTAGGCGGGGCCGGAGCGGTCATGTTGTGATGAGCTCTGTCACGGACCCCTACCAGCCGGTCGAGGCCATTCATAAGATCACCAGGGCCTGCATGGAGCTCCTGGCCTTAAGCGATCTCAAGATCAGCGTGCTCTCCAAGTCCGCGTTGATCTCCCGGGACATCGATCTGTTCACCAAAGCCGGTGACATCGAGGTAGGGCTTTCCATCACCACCGACCGCGAGCCAATGCGGAAGCTCTTCGAGCCGGGGGCCTCACCCATTTCGGCCAGGCTCAAGGCTCTCAGGGCTCTCCATGACGCCGGAGTGAGCACCTATGTATTCATCGGGCCGATCCTGCCCATGGACCCTCAGAGGCTGGCCGAGTTGATATCGCCCCATGCCGGCAGGGTATTGATAGACAGGATGAATTATCCCTGGAAGGTGAGAAAGGTCTACGAGGCGCATGGACTCACTCATGCCCTGGGTGAGGATTACTTCGAGGAAGTCGAGGCCCGCCTGGCCGGCCGCCTGAGGCGCATGGGCACAGAGGTCGAGCTGATCTGAACCCGTAGACCCGGTCGCCGCCATGCCCGGTTCCCTCCCGGCTCGCTCCCGTCTTCGAACCGGCACAATCCCTCAAGGCTATTCAGCCCACCACCCGCCCACGCAAATGAAAGAGGGCGGGCCGAAGCCCGCCCCCGGTGCAACCTCATAGCCATGGCATTCCAGAGAGCTACTTCAGAAGCACCATGCTCTTTATGACACTATCTCCGTCCACGGAGATTCTGTAAAAATAGACTCCCGATGCAACGGGTCTGCCCGCATTGTCGGTTCCGTCCCAGGTCACGGAGCCCGCGGCTCCCGGCGCAGTGGCGATCTCGATGGCCTTCACCACCTGCCCCCTCACATTGTAGATCTCAAGGCCGGCATCCCTTGCACCGGCAGGCATCGCGAAGTCTATCCTCGTCGAACCCCCGAAAGGATTGGGCGAGTTCTGGTGCACTGTCAAGGCCTTGTCTCTGACCCGGCGGCTGTCCACCCCGGCCGTCGGAGGATCGAACCAGTCGAAGATCCTGGCCATCAGCGTGTTCTGATTGTCTGGATCCGCATCCGTTGTTGACACACATTCGAATGGGAAAGAATGGAATACCAGCTTGTAGCCATCCTCTACCCTCTTGCCGGTGGTGTCGGCCGCGGTGCTCGCAAATGTGCCGGGATTGCCCGAAACCGGAGCGCCGGCGAATAACCTGTCGGTCGGCCCGGCCGAGAAAGGCCCGCCGGTAAGGTCGAGGCTCATCCCATCGGAGATCGGGTCTCCGGAATCACCGTCCATGAGGCCGGTGGAGGAAGCTCCTGCCCAGCCAGAGACATGCAGATAGTCCGTGGTGAAAGTGGTCGCTCCACCGCGGCTGCTCAAAAAGTCCATGCTTGAGAGGAAGAGCACGCCGTCACGGTCCAGGAAGGTCATCATGTCCTGCTCATCCTGGCTGGTTATGTAGCTGGCGTTGCCGTCGGCCGTGGTCCACAGCACCGCCCAGTAGGACAGGAGGCGCTCCGCGCCCGGCCTTCCATAGGTGTCGGCGTCATAGACATGGGCCTTGTAGCCGGCGGCCTCCACCGCCGCTTCCATGTAGGTTTCATAGCCAGCCCCATTGTCGTCATCCACCAGCAATATACTGGGAAGGTCGGCGAAGGCGGCAAGCGGTATGGACTCGGTCACGCCCGGCGCATGCCTGTACGAACAGGTCAGCACCATGGAGGCCATTCCCGGAGGGATGTTCCACGGAAGCACCTGCACGTAGAAATCCGCGGTGTCCCCGGGGGCAAGATAGGTTTCGCCCACATTGCTGACGCATACACCCTCAACACAGATGGTGACATCCCAGAACGCGGGCTTTTCATACGTGACGAGAAAATCAAGAGTGTCGGCTTCGGTGCCGGTGTTGACCACTATCCCGTTGAGCTCGATTGAGATAGCATAGACCGTGTCCACGGCCGCATATCTTTCCATGGTGACTTCAAAGTCATAAGCCGCCGCGGCCAGCGAGCTCCAGATCAGGGTGATCGCGAGTAGGGCGAAGAGCACCGCCGGCACTCCGGTTCTATACCGCTTCCTCATCATCAATTCTCCTTTCCGCCTGCAGTCCATGCCGCCGGCCGAGAACAGCCGCTGGCATCATTCCAGTTTTAGTCTTCCTGACTGAATTACCTCCATGGTCACTGTATTCTGAACAAAAGCGATTACATCCATATTCTCCGGCACCCAGGTCTCATCCACGGTGAAGTCGCGTTCCACAAGCATCGAGTCCCCGGGGGCTTCGGCGGTCAGCGTCTCGTCATCGAGAAGCAGTCTCGCCACGAAATCATACTCATCCGAGAAGCCGAACCTGTAAGGAAGATCGTCTTCGATCACCACGATGCGCAAGACCCAGGAACCTTCAGGCACCTGATCCTCGGCGCGGACCCGCACGGTCACATCACCCTGGCCTGTGCTTATATCACCGGCGAGGGTAATCGAAAGCGGGGAACCCGTCTCGGCCCGGCTCGCGATCTCGATCCTGTAGCTGGCCTCAGTCGCCTCCGGGTCTTCAGCCCCGACAACGGTCCTCAGGCCGTCGAAGACCACGGTTGGCCATCGGTCCGCCGGCACTGGGAAGGCCGGATTGTCGGTATACCAGGCTATCCGGGCATCCATCTCCGGCGATGAGAACCTGTCGATGTCCGGCCTGTCATGATATGCGATCACCGAGATCTTGTCGCGGCCCATGTCGCCGAGTATCGCATTGAAAGCATCCTCGGCATTCGGGCAATACTGACAGGTCACGGTCGTGAAGAGCTCCAGAAGCACCACCCGGTCGACCAGCTTTCCTGCCACGCCCGCGGTGAAGGTGCACTCGGCGGGCGTCGGGTCGGCCTCGCCGTCATCATCTATCGCACTGACCTTGAATACATATTCGCCCTGCTCGATCCCGTGGATCTCGATCGTATCGCGGTCCGTCGTCTCCCACGGCCCGTCATTGAGAGTCCATTCGCAACCCGTGATGTCCCCGTCGACGTCAATCCCGCGCCATACGAACCTGACATCATCGCCTTCGACCACGTCCTGTCCGGATGCGCAATCCACAAGCTCGGTCTCGGGCTGCAGATTGGCCTGCACCTGACCCTCGAACCAATCGCATCCGGCCCCGGCCGCCAGCACTGCAAACAAGAGCAGGCTTATCTTTTTCATCACACCCCCCACGCTTCCTCCCTTGAGATGCGCTTCATGGCCCAAAAGTCCCACCCTGTGTCAGCTCAATTCTAGAAATATGTTATGAAGCGCAGCCGGACGCCCACGAACTCTGGCTCGGTGAAACAGATCCCGCCGCTGCACTTCTTGCCGCCTCTTTCGCTTCCCCCGCCCAGGGCAACTTCCACATCGTCGGTGACCGACGCACGAACCTCTCCGAAGAGCCAGAAGTCCCGGTCGAGACCCTTCTCGGTGGTGGCCTCGGTGGAGGCCGAGACCGTCACACTGGGCCTGGGATACACGGCCATGGACGCATAGTAGCTTTCGTACTTGTCCGCAGACGGCTCTTCTGTGGACTGGGCCTCCAGCTCGATCTCGAGCACCTCAAGGGCGCCCGCCTCGAACTCGAAGTCGATCACGCCGGTTACATACTCGGTGAACTTCCCATGAGTGTACTCCCGGGACCAGGACCCCGCGACCGCCGCGATTCCCCACAGCGGAACCGTATTATCCCACTGGCCGAAAATCTCCCAGTGGGACAGGTCGCCGTTCCTGGTCCTTGACTCTGAGGCCCCACCGGTCAGCTGCAGGTCCATTCCCGGCATCAATGTTGCCTCCGTCAGGAAGCCCCGCTCGTCATCCAGGTCCACCTGGTGAGTGGCTCTGTTCATCAGGATCCATATGTGATCCTTAACACAGGTGGGCGGATTGATCAGGTAATTCTCGAACCGGTAGTAGTTCTTATATTCGGCCAGCAGAGTGGACCAGTCATTGTTGAAGGTGCCGGTCAGGTAGAACCCGTGGCCATCCCGGTCGCCCCGCTTGAGCTTCGGGTAATAGTCCCCGTCCCTGTAAGCGAATTCGCCGGCAATCGAGACCGGACCGAGCCAGGCTTCGGTCTCCGCCCCGACGACATAGTCGGAGAACCTGGAAAGACTGTCGGGAAGTTCGATTTCCTCATCCACCAGTGTCGCACTCCTGTCGAGTCCGCTCGCGGCGATCGAGACCCGGCTTCCCAGCCACGTCTGGACCCTGCCGCCCCGGACCCGGTGCGTATTGGTCCTGACATCGCTCACCCTCTCGCTCGCCTCACCTGCCAGGCCGGCGAAGGCGGCCTTCCCGGGCTCATACTCCGTAATGATGCCGTCGAGCGAGGTGTCGTGTTCCAGGGAGGCTTCCTCGAAGCTCCTCAGGACCAGGCCGCGGCCGAAGGTGGAAAAGTAGTGCCCGCCGCGCGCCGTGAAGTCTCCCGACCGGCCCTCCACATAGCGATGCCAGATATCATAGACCGGAAGGATGCCCCGGGGATTATAGCTGCTCTCCCCGTAGTCATAGGCCCGGTAAGCCCCCCCGAAACTGAAAGGGCCAATGTCCACGTCGAAATCTATGCGGCTATCAATCACGACGGCATGCTCCTCGGTATGATAGCGCCCGTCGCCGCTTGCCGAACCGCGCGCATCGATCTCAACCGCGGCGGCGGAAGCAACGAGAACAGCGAGGAGCACCGGCAGTAGAAGGCTACGCAGGAGCATCATTCAACCACTTCACCGCCTTCGGTTTTCTTCTCGGGGAGCAGTGGAAGAAGTGATTTCTCCATCTGTTCATGATTGGACGGGCGGTAGCCCACTGTCGCACAGGCGATTTCGCCATCCGGACTTATGAGCACCGCTCTCGGGATGGTGACGGCATTGTATTTCTTGGCCACCCGACCCTGAGTGTCGAGCAGCACCTCGAAACTGTATTTCTTGGACTTGATGAAAGGGCCCACCCTGGATCTTGACTTGGGACTGTCGATCGATACCGCAACAACCTTCAAGCCTCTGTCCTTGTACTTGTCGAAGAGATCCTGAAGCCCGGGGAAACCCTTGATGCAGGGCTTGCACCAGGTCGCCCAGAAGTCCACGATAACAGGCCCCTCAGCCAGCAGCTTGGAGAGGGTCACATCCTTCCCCTCGAGATTGGCCAGGGTAAAGTCCGGAGCCTTGGACTCTTTCGCCCCCAGACAGGCGCCCGGGGACAGCATGAATATCAAGACCAACCCGACCAGCAAGGTCATCGTTGTCACCAGCCTCATCCTTGTTATTCCTCCCACTTGTGCCCTCCTCCGGCCAGATCTCCTTAAGCCTATCTAACAGAACAGGTCAAAACCTGCAACCGTTCTCGACCCATCCTGCCTTATTTTCTTAAAAATCAAAAAGATATCGAAGCGGGGGCAACCAGTGCCCCCGCTCTTCTATACCGCAGATTACCTCAGTCTGATCATCTTGCCCACTTGCCTTGCATCACCGGTCTCAAGAATGAAATAGTAGACACCGGCGGCTACGTCATTTCCGTACCTGTCTCTTCCATCCCAGGTAGCGGTGTGATGACCGGAGGCCACGCTCTCATTCACCAGCTCCGTCACGAGCCTGCCCGTCAAGGTGTAAACACCCAGGCGAACCTGCCCGGAATTCGCCAGACTATAAGATATGCTCGTACTCTGCTTGAACGGGTTCGGGGCATTCCGGCCGAGTTTAACTGACTCACCCCCGTCGGCAATTCCCGCAGATGGCGCATCGTCGGGATGGGCTTCCCAGCTCTGCTGCATCTTCCTGGTCCCGTTCCTCTGGACAAATATGAACGTCGACACCTTCCAGGGCGTGTAGGAGGCCAGGGGATAGGACAGGTCAAAGCGGAGTGACTGCCCGGGGTACATCGGCCCCAAGCTCCAGCCCACGCTATCCGGCAAATCGTCCTTCAGCCAATCCCGGAATATGTGACGCCACCTACCAGTGGGTATCGCAGGATACTGGTACTCGGTGACGCCCACGCGCAGCGTGGTGTTGAAGTCCATGCTGTCCTCGACCACGAGATCGAAGCCAATATACACCGAGTCTGAGTCCGCCGACTGGAAATGATAGTCGATGTCCAACCTGCATGGACTGGGAATCGCCAGAAGGCTGTCAAAAGTGGATGCCGCCCACAGCTGCCATTCCTCATAGGTCGCGAACCCGTCTGACAGGTCCTTTATGTACTTCCCGTCGTAGCGATGACTCGGCGTGTACAGACTGGTGGTCCAGGGAGGTACCCCGGCATAATCGTACACCCTGCTGCTGCACGCCGTCGAATTGTACGTGTAAAACTTGTCACTGCTGTTAGGCCACCACGTGTGATATGATATCGGGACAACCTGCCCCGCGTAGTCCTCAAGGACCGGATATAGATAATCCTTGAGGGTCTGACAGCCGCCTCACCCAATGTTTGTGAAATCTTCAAACACCACGGTGCGCTGAGCTGTCAACGCGGGGAGGGTCATAACAAGCAGCATAGCCGTTGCTGCCAGCGCTATTCGGCGCATTTAACCCCCCTTTCAATTGACCAACCTGCGTCCCTATTGTTACAGAATATCTTACCATTTGTGATGTGCGATTTCAACTGTTTTCGGGGCCTGGAGGGCACTAAAACGCACTGACCACGCCGACGACCACTCTGTTGTCCCTGTATTCGATGTCCCGGGTGTATTCGGCCGTCAGCCGGAGGTTCCGGGCCAGCAAATAGGTGCCGCTGAAGGACAGGGTCTGGTAGTCAAGCTCTTCCAGATCGGAGTCCACGCTGTTATAGAGCAGGGTCAGATAGTAGCGCGACCTGTCGAGATCGGGAGCATATATGAACTCGGCGATGATGCCGGAGGTGTTCTTGTCCCTCACGTCGGGCCGCCCGTCGCCTGTCGTTTCCTCGCTGTAGTACAGAGGCCGCGAGTCGTGGCGCATCAGATACTGGGCGGTCATCTCGATTGGCCCGGCCGGGATATTGAAATCGACCCCCCAGTATGTGACCTCATTGTCGAATTCCACGATGACCTTCTCGAAATCATCCGCAAGCGGGGCCCATCCCCCACTGTCCTCGGCGGCGCTCTGGAGCCGCTCTTTGCCCCAGTAAAAGTAGGCCCCGGCCGAGAGCACGTCGGCGACGGCCTGGCTGATCCTCAGGCCGAAGTTCTTGTAATTGTCCTTGTCGAACTTCTTGGTGTCCTCGTCAGCGGCGCCTATACCGGAGCCGTTCACGATCTGCCCTACCAGATCGGTCCCCGAGGCGGGCCAGCCGTAAGTCATCATCACACCGCGGTCATATGCCAGGTTGATCCCCGAGAGCCCCACCTTGGTCTTGTAGATCGTGTAGTCCTCGTAAGTCAGCCTCAGCTCACGCTTCATAAGGGGATCGGAAGTCTGGAACTGGCCCACCATGACGTCGAACTCACGACCGCCTATATTGTTGAAGTGAACATAGGCATCTTCGATTCCGTCGACCTCTCCCCGTTCAGACAGATAGAAATAGACATAGTAGCCGATGTTCTTATAGAGGGCCCCGCCGGAGAGCAGTTTGACCCCCCAGGGCACCTGCAGGTCATGTTCGGTCTCGTAGGCCGGTTCATAGACCCCATAGAGATCGAAGCGCATTGCAATCGGGAAGTGGCGATTGAGCCAGAGCAGCTCATCACCGGCGGACACATAGTCCCGGTCCTTCTCCTCCTCCGGAATCACGAAACCATTGCCGGCGAATTCGTTTCCGTACTCCTTGAGCTTGGGAAACGGGGCATGACAGGTGCTGCAGGAAACCTTGTAGCGCCGGGCAAATGCCGGTATCGCTCCGGCCACCGAGGGAATCAGCATGCATAGGATTGCCGCCAGAGTGCAACCCAGTACCAGTCGCTTACCCTTGATCATCACCTGAACCTCCTTGACTCCGATTCCGCCTGTTCCAACGCCGGCTTTTCCAGCAACGCATGCGCCGACGCCGCCCGGGCCGACCATTCCGCCGGCTCCAACCGGCCGATCATGAACGTCAATCGTAGATCTCCACCCAGGTGGCCGCGTCATTTATCAGGACCACCTCTGTCTCGTCTTCGGGAACTTTGAGAAGCTCGGCAACCGGCCCGACCAGCCTCATATAGTTGAGCTCGGCCTTGAAAGTGACCTTACCCAGGGCGACCTCGTCAGGCGGCTCCCAGGTGAAAGTCTCCAGCCTGGTCTCGCGCGGTCCGATACGGTAGTCTACACCCTGGGACTTGGTGTTCCACTGCATGATGGTCATGCGGCCCTCGGGATCGAAATAGGGCATCCGGAAAATCCTGTCACCCGGGGGCACCCCGTCTCTCTGGACACCTTCGAAGCCGGGCATTCCCAGAGGAATGCCCAGGTCCTGGTAGGCCAGGACATCCGATGCGATCGTATATTCCTCGCCCTCAAAGCCCTTGGGATCGACCGCCAGGTGGAAGGTGTGGCCTTCCTCGTCGGTGGCGGTCACGTGCAGCCACACAATCCGGTCCTCGACCGAGCCGGTCGGGATCTTGTGCCCGGCCTTGGCATTGTGCAGCTGCACCTCAATCACCACAGGATCGCCGATTTCCACCTCTCGCTCCCGCGGGTGCATCCTCATCTCCACCGCTCCGGCCAGTTTGCCTCGATCATGAGCCCCGTGGAAGAGATGCTGGGCGACCGAGTCCTCCCGGGCCATCTTGGCGCTCCGGTCCCAGGCCCTGGGAGCATGGCACTTCCGGCAGGTGACTCCCTGTCTTGAGTAAGGCCCCTCTCTCCACTCCATCTGCGTGGACTTGACCCATACGCCATACGGGCTCATCTCATTGTGACAAGCGCCGCAGAACTCCGCGGTCAGGATGAAGTCGCTCTGCTGCGTCTCGTGGTGGGGCGACACCTTGCCGAGCTTGGGGCCATACTTGGTGCGGCCGGGGCTGGAAATGAAGTTGAAGTTGTACGGTGTATCACCCTCGAAGCCAACTATGGTGTGGCAGACATCACAGGACACCGACTCATTGGCCCGGGAGTTCTCTTCGGGCCTGGGAGGCGGGACATCTCCCGCGAGAAAAGCTATCGGCGCGTGGCAGCCATTGCAGCCAGCCTTGACCCCGGCCACCATCTCGTCCAGGTCGGCATGGGGCACGGCCAGATCGAAGTACTCTATCTCATCCCAGTGATGGGTATAGGCCTGCGACATCATGGCCTGGGTCCACTGCTGATAGATATCGGTGTGGCAGCTGCCGCAGGTTGCGGGTCTTTCATAGTCATCGTACCTGCGGGTGCCGAGGGCATCCTCTCCTGCAGCGATGTGCTGTGAGACCAGGGCCGTGGCAGCTGCGAGCAAGGCCAGTGAAGCGAGAATGGCCGCCTTCTTCGTCATTTGTCCCTCCCTTCTGGGCAATCCACCCCGGCCGAACCGACCGGCCGACCTGGAGGACCGGCTGACCCGGCCGTCCCGGTCAACCCGGCCGTCCCGGGGCTGATTTCACACAGTTCGGCAGGAGGATATCACACTTCAATGACCCGTTGAAATGAGAAAAACACGCTGAGTTGAGGCTGATATTCCGCAGGGAAGCACGGGAATACTCAGTTTCCAAAAAACAAGATCCATTCTTGCTAAATCCGGCGGTTTGTGGTCTAATCTTCCGCGTTTGGCTGGAATGTCATTTACAAACTCTACCCAACCGAGGATGCACATCGAGACCTGGCGGGGAGGTGGTGTCATCCAGGGTCTCTCCTGTTTATCAACACTGAACCCTGAAGATCAGATTCAGTCTGTACCGAGGAGGTGATGCAGGCACCCGGAGGCATGATCATTCTGTACGAAGATTCTTCGCATTCCTCAAACCGCAGGCAGCACCGGAGGTAATGACATGAAGAAACGCTTCTTGCTAGGACTTGTTCTCTCCCTCACCCTGACCGTCCTGGTTGCCACTCTGCACGCGGAAGACTTCCGATCCCTGCCGCTCTCCGAGCGAACGGCGAGCACCGGCGAGGTCGAATATGTGCGCGGCGAGGTGCTGGTCAAGTTCAAGATGGGGATCTCAGACCAGAAGATGGGCGAGATTCACGACCGCTTCGGCACCGAGGTTGCCTCAATTCATCCGGGCGGGGTCAAGCGGCTCAATGTACCGGCCGGCATGGATGAGCGGGCGCTGGTGGCAGAGCTCAACAGCGACCCCAGCGTGGAATATGCCGAGCTCAACACCATCTGCCATGCCTTCATGATTCCGAATGATCCCTATTATTCTCCATACCAGTGGCATTTTCCCAATATCAATATGCCGCAGGCCTGGGACATATCGACGGGTTCGGACGTGATCGTAGGTATCCTGGATAGCGGGGTCGCCTTTGAGAATTATGCTGTCCCGTCATATGAGCTCGGCACGGTTGCCTCGGGTGTCACCCAGTATGTGCTGGCTCCCGAGCTCGATGGAACCAGCTTCACGGCGGGCTATGACTTCATCAACAATGACAGCCACCCCAATGACAATGACGCCCACGGAACCCATGTGGCAGGGACGGTGGCGCAGGTCACCAATAACAACACCGGCGTGGCGGGGATGGCCTTCGACTGCACAATAATGCCGGTCAAGATCCTGGATTACTCAGGCTCGGGGACGGCCCAGTCGCTGGCCGACGGCCTCTATTGGGCGGCGGACAATGGCGCCCAGGTCATCAATATGAGCCTTGGCTGGACTCCCGGCTACAACCCCGGATCCACAGTCCAGAACGCAATCACCTATGCTTACAATGCAGGAGTCGTGCTGCTTGCCTCCAGCGGAAACGCGGGAGTAAGCACGGTCTCCTACCCCGCGGCATATTCAGAGGTGATCGCGGTGGGCGCCACCAGGTATGACAATGCCCGCCCGAGTTACTCGCAGTACGGCTCGGCGCTGGAGATCTGCGCGCCGGGCGGTGACCTGACAGTCGACCAGAACGGGGACGGCTACAATGACGGCGTCCTCCAGATGACCATGGAAGGTTATGACCCTGGCCCGCCGGAGCAGCTCGCGGACCCCACGCTTTTCAGCTACTGGTTCTATGACGGCACCTCGATGGCGTGTCCGCATGCCACCGCGCTGGTCGCCATGATGATCGCCAATGGCCAGACAGGTGTGGAAAACATCAGGAACATCCTTCACGAGACGGCTCTCGATCTGGGCACCGCGGGCTGGGACCAGTATTACGGCCACGGCCGGATCGACGCGTATGCCGCGCTCACCTATGGCGGCAATCCGCCGGTCGCTGATTTCAGCGGAAGTCCGACCTCAGGATGCGCGCCGCTCACCGTGAACTTCACCGACCTCTCCACGGGCGAGATCGACACCTGGGACTGGACCTTCGGGGACGGCGGCACCTCAACCGCCCAGAACCCCAGCCACCAGTACAGCAATCCCGGCACTTACACGGTCAGCCTCACGGTGACGGGGACCAATGGATCAGACACCGAGACCAAGACGGGCTATATCAGCGTTGATGAAGCTCCGGTGGCCGGATTCTACGGAGCACCCACCAGCGGCGAGTCGCCCCTCACTGTGGACTTCTACGACCAGTCCACGGGCAATGTGACCTCGTGGGACTGGGACTTCGGCGACGGCGGAACTTCGACCGCCCAGAATCCGACCTATGAATACTCCGGCGACGGCGACTACACGGTCAGCCTGAGCGTGAGCGGTCCCTGCGGGTCTGATGCCGAGGTCAAGACCGACTATATCCACGTCGCGGCTGTCCAGGTGGTGCGCAACTATGCCGTCCAGGACATCGCGGTGGCAGGGACGGTCTCAGGCAACTACACCGACACCCAGGTCAGCGACAATGTCTATGAGTCGATCGAGGAAGTGC
>JASFOL010000010.1:0-12749 GCA_050116545.1 bacterium
GCGAATTGATGCTCCCGAGCTGCATCTCCCTGAAAGCCTCCGCAAGACCCGAATCCGAATGCTTGTAAAGGTGCCCCATCAGCTCGGTCGTGGCCTCGTCGGAGACAGGCCACAGCGCACTGATCACGGTCCTGGCACCCGCCATCTGGAAGGCGCGCCTCAGTCCATAGACGCCTTCTCCCTCCCTGACTCGCCCAAGCCCGGTTTCGCAGGCAGATAGAACAACCGCATCGGTGCCCCTCAGATCCATGGCCGAAACCTCGTAGGCGGTAAGAACACCGTCTTCTCCATCCAATGCCGCCTCCCCGGAACCATACGAATTAGCTCCTGCCAGCAGAAGGCCCGACATCAGTAGGGGGTTCAACTCAGAGGCTTCGGTCCCTTCGGGCGCGGCGGAATCCGGCTCGCAACCCTCACCGAGGAAGTAGCCATGGGTCGCCAGGTGTATGAAACGCCTGCCAGGCGCATCTTCCTTGAAGGCTCCCTCACCTGCATCGGCGCCCAGCAGCAGGACCGCAGGCTCGCCGGTGACGTCTTTCCAGGTGTCGGCGGCGATTTCGGCCTCCCGCCCCGTACCGGGCAGGCGCGATGCATGGAGATCGCTCAATGAAAGGCAGCTACCGCGAAGGTCACGCATTGCGGCGACCATATCGTCCCCTGGGACGTCGAGATCTTCGCCCTGCCGGGGACTAACCGCATCCACCGCATCATAGTCGGGATCGCCCAGGGCCAGCAAGCCGCTGCCCGGAGGGGAATCATAGGCAAGGCGCACCAGGTCTCTACCGGCAGAGAGATAGTGAATCGCATAGTCCTCTATCAGGAAGCGCCCATCCCGATCGATGAGGCCGGATATTGACACCATGTTTATCGCCCCATCCGGGGCGACAAGCGCCAGCCCACTGCCGTCGATAGCATCATGCAATGGTCGCCAGATCAGATCATAGAGCTGTCCGGCGAGCCGGTCGTATTCGAGGCGTTCCACGATGGTAGGCAGCTTCCCGGATGAGGCTATCCCGAGCATGTGTTCCCGGTACGCCGCGACCGCCGCGTCAATCACTGAGGCCTCTCCAAGGTCGAAGGTACGACATCCACCGGGCTTAACCACGACAGCCATATATCTTGGATCCTTAAAGTACCAGTCCTTGGTCACGTAGGAGAACTTGATGTACTCGACCAGCACGGAATTCTCGGGTAATGAGCGCATTATGTCATCTATGCCCAGGTCCCTTAATTCCAGGTCGTGCCTGAACTCGGTGCTTTTGCGCGAGATGAGGTTTTCCAGTCCGTAGATTTCGGACTTAAGCGAATCTGCAAGCGCCCTGTCCTCATCGCTCGAAAGTCCTCCGACGAACAGAGCGGACAATTCGGTCTTGGCCCGGTTCAGGTCTTCTAGCATCCGCGCGGTCTCGGCGTCTACCTCCCCGGACAATGCCCTTTGACGCATCACGGTATGATCCGAGACCTTTCCCTTGGTCTTGGCCACCACGTCGGCGGTGGTGTATGCCCGGTCAGGATTGTCGGCCCCGGCGTCCAGACAGCAGGACAGATAATTGTAGGACGACCATCTCACATAGCCCGCGTACTCCAGCGCGACTTTCTCGGAGAGCACGGGGGCATTCCTTGAGAATGAACTATGACGCCTCTCCACAGCATCGGCTGCAATGTCGATGGCTTCCTCATACTTGCCCTCATATCTCTTGAGGCTGCACAGGGTCTCAAGCATCTGTATGGCCTCGGGGGCATCCTCGCCATAAACGCTTCTCCTTATCGCCATGGCGCGCTTGATGACATCCTCGGCTTCGTTGTATCGCTCAAGATAAGTATAGATGTCGCCCAGGGTGCCAAGACAGGCTGAAACCATATAGTGCTCCGGGCCATAGGAGTCTTCATAGATGCCCCGCGCATGCTCGACACATACGGCCGCCTCCTCAAGCTCGGCGTTCACTTCTTCGACCGGCTCATCCGGATCCGCCCGAAGCAGGGCATGACCGAGGTTAAGAAGCACAAGTGCCACGCGCGGGCTGTCCTCTCCATACTCAGCCGTATAGACCGGAAGCACTTCCTTCAGGATCGCAACCGCCTCGTCGAGCTTCCATTGCAGAATCATACAGTTTGCCAATCCGATCTTACCGGAGGCCGCCTCGGCGCTCTCCGGCCCATATGCCGCCTCACGGAGCTCGAGCGTGCGCCGGCTGTAAAGCTCGGCCTCGTGGTATCTGCCATGCGCATAGACGATACTGCCCAGACCACCCAGGGGATAGACCAGTGCGACATGGTCGGTACCATAATGCTCTTCCATTATCCTCAGTGATTCCAGGTAACTGCCCTCGGCAGCGGCGAGATCGTCCAGACTGTTCTCAAGGCCGCCCAATCGGAAGTAGGCCCAGGCGGTCTTGGGGTGATCATCTCCGAAGAGGTTCTTTCGTATATCCAGGCAGCGCTCGGCCGCCTGTTTGCCTGAATCGAATTGTCCCAGATCGGAGTACGCATCGGCTGTGAAGTAGAGAGCATCCGCGATCAGGTCCTGATTGGGCTCCGGATACGCCTCCAGCCCGCCGGTCACCGCCAGGCCGGTCTCAAGTGTCCGGTCGGCATCGCCCAACTCAGAGTAAGCCCGCTCAAGGCCCACGCGCGCAGCCATGGCTTCAAGCGATCTTGACCCAAGAGTCTCATCGAGGATTGAGATGGCATCTACAAGAATCCCGACACCTTCTTCGGGCCGGGAGTGCGCGATGGCTATTCCCTGATAGGTCATTCGGACGGCGGTCTCAGGGTGGCGGGCTCCGAAGTTCGCCTCGGCGATATAGCGGCTTCTTGTGAATGCGGCCTCCGCCTCGTCGAACCTGCGCTGTCCCATCCTGACCATTCCCTGAACAAGCAACGCAAGCCCGACGTCGGGATGCTCATCCCCGAGCGCCCCGGTCAGTATCTCCAATGACCGGGAAATCGCAGTTTCAGCAGAGTCTTCAAGAGCGGGCAAAACACAAGCGCAAGCGAATGTCCTCAGGGCGCGCCCGAGATCGGGGTCTTCGTGCCCCAGGGAGGCCTCGGCCAAATCGCGCGCACGGCGGCCAACGGCAAGGCCATCTTCTATCTCTAGAGATCTGAAATAAAGGTCACCCAGGCGCATCAAGTCCGGGAGCAGCGATGGGCTCTCCGGCCCGGCAATGCTCTCCCTGACGTCGAGCAGCCCGGCCAGGATGGATTCGGCATCAGCATAGGACTCAAAGTAATATCTCTCCGGGCGCCCTTCTTCGCGGAAGACCACGGCAACACCACCGTCCTCAGGGCTCAGGCGATTGAACGCCAGGGATTCCGCCCGGGCCATCACGGCGAAGGCCGAGTCGGGATTGCCCGCCTGGGCCATCAAGCTGGCCTGGTCGATCCCCCCTCGCCAGTCCTCAGCCTTGGCTGAAGCAGGAACCAGGACAATCACTATCAGGAAGAGGAAGGCAATTCGAAAGGCCGTCAGCATCACAGACCTCCTGTCTAAACCGGGCCGGAAGATCACTCCACGGAATTGGGGAAAACCCCGGGATCATGCCGACTCGCTCGGCATTCCCTTTCATGACCTATGAAAAGGGGTGCCCGCAGGCACCCCTCAAGTCTATCCGCCGCGTGTTCCCGTGTCTAATCCTATCTCACCATGACTACCCGCCGCACCTCGCTTCCCAGCGGGCTCTTACATGACACGAAGTAGACGCCCGGAGACACCACTTCGCCGGAGCTGTTCCTGCCGCTCCAGGTGATGTCAAATGTCCCCGGTCCGCAGGGGCCCTGGCCCAGATCGCATACCACGCGTCCCGTGATGTCGTAGACCTCAAGGGCGACGTCCGTAGCCTGCGTGACTGTCAAGGACAGGCGCACACTGCTGGCGAAGGGCTGAGGACGCGGCAGTGAGAGCATGATCGGCGCCGCTTCAGGAGCGGCAGGATCCGATGGCATACCCGAACCCGCACCCGGTCCCCTGTAGTAGATTTCCGGACTGCCGTGTCTGAGATCGGTCCAGAGCACCGAGACAGAACCGTCACCCACGGCACAGACGCAGGGAAGCATCGAGTGCCCGGTGGCGTCGGTGAAACGTGTCTGGGCAGACCAGCCCGACCCGTCGTTGCTCATCAGGTAGATTTCCGAATCACCGTGGCGATAGTCCGTCCAGACCACGTAGACGACTCCATTGTCGTCTACGGCGACGGACGGTGTCCCTGCCTCGTAGATCCCTGTCACTATCTGGTCGGGAACAGACTGCCAGGAGATCCCGTCAAACTTGGAGTAGAAGATGTCGCCGCCGAGATTCTCGCCGTCCTGCCAGACCACGTGCAGGGTTCCACCCCCACCGGCAGCGATCGACGGGGTTCGGCCATATGAAATCGCCAATGACAGCCCTGTCCTTCCAGACCATACAGTGCCGTCCCAGCTCTTGTGGACTATCTTCTCGAGCTCATTGGGTTCATTCGCGGTATGCCGTTCATAGACGACATTGAGCAGCCCATCCGCGCCGACGGCCAGCGAAGGCCGGAAGGAATCCCGGGCCGAGGCGGCGTCCACGTCTACGGGCGTCGACCAGCCCAGGGCATTTCTGTAGGTGTGAAACACCGCGTGGGCCCTGAAATACCCTCCGAGGCGCGCCTCATAGGCAATGTGGACAAGGCTGTCGTCCGTGGCGATCGCCGGGAAGCAGTCGACGTCGGTGTTGGTCGTGACCCGTTCCTCCAGCCCCCAGCTCCCGCCGGCCGACAATGACCTGTAGTAGATGTCACCATTGCCCGTGCGTTGATCCACCCACGCAATGTGAACGTCACCTCCGGTATCGACGGCCAGGCAGGGACTGTGGCAGAAAGCTGTATCCGGAGTCACCTGTACCGGGGTCTGCCAGGACCCGCCGGTCTTTGTCATGTAGTATATATAGCCGCCACCTGCTTTCATGTCCTGCCAGACTATGTGCACGGTGCCGTCATCCTCCACCGCCATTGACCTTGCGTGGGGAACGCATGTCTCCGAGCTCATGTCATCATCGGTAAGGCGCTCTTCGGCGGCCCAGTCGGCCGCAAGCGAGCCTGTGATCTCCACCACCTCTGCGATATGACCGCCGATGCTGTCGGTGGACGTGCCGTAGGAAAGAGCCCAGTAATCGATTTGTGTATTCACCGACAGTTTGACCGTCTGCGCGGGCCCTGAGACCGCAACGACATCCCAGGACACGGTGGCGCTGTCCCCGGAGGCCATGTTGGGGACCGACTGCGACGCGCTACCACCAGCCAAACTCAGGCCCGCAGGCAGCCAGATCGACGCTGTCCCGTCATGCGAGGAGTTCTGTCCATATGGAGGGTACAGCCCTGGATAGACCACCTTCAGATCGACCGTGAAGGTGTCGCCCTGGGCCACAGACCTCGGGAGATCAGCCCGCAACACGATGGGATCAGCGACTCTGGCCTGGTAGTTCCACGAGGCGTTCATGTTCCAGAGATCATCGAGCCACAGTTCCTGGTCGATCAAAAGGTTAGGGCCACAAAATGCGTAGGAATACCAAGGGTCATGGAAGATGAAAACGTCCAGGCTATCATCATAGCCCTTGAGCACGCGCCAGTGGCCTCCGCCATGAGAGGCATCAAACCATCCTCCTATGTTGACGGGATGGTTGGTGAGCAGGAGTCCCTTCAAGCCCGCCCGGCGCTCCTCCTTGGTATTCGAACTCCAGTTGTAATACAGGTTGGCATAACCCAGCTCGCGCTCCGCAAAACCCTGAAGTGTGGGGTCATTCTTGGAGGTGCTCATCGGACTGAAACTGAAGGCCTTCCCTGCATCGCCGAAGACCGAGTAACTTCCATCCACATACTTGATCACATCTGCGATGTCCTGCTGGGATATCTCTTCGCCATGGTAATCAAGCGCCATCTGGACCGAGGCGCACCCGCAATAATCATCCTCTATCTGATAATGATAGGGCACTCCGGGAATATCATACGCCCCCGGGTTGCCGCCATCGCCCAGAACCGAAGGCGGCGTGGGAGTGGCCGGCCGGCTGGCATCGCGCGGGGCCATTCTCTGCCCGGTCTCAAATGTCCCGGCAATTGTCACCCTCTCAGATGACCCGTCTCTTGAGTTCAGGATCCCGGCATCCGGAAGGTCGCTGTTTACGTAGAAGGCCTCCCCCTGGCCGGCGTCAAAGCGCCAGTAGAGGTGCTTGTCACAGCCCGACACCAGAATCGGTTTGGTGGAAACCGCCTGCTGCCCCGAGGGCCCAGCCTTGATCTGAACCCGCCTCTTTGCCGTCATTGACGATACGGCAGGGAATCGCGCACTCCGGGGATCGAAGGAATACCAGATAGCCTTGCTGGACTCAGTATCGACGCCAATCAGTCCCACGACCTCACCGGCCGGAGAGAGAATCGGGACTATCCCATAGACCGGCTCGAGGGTCCCGGGGTGGTGCACCGGGTATAGATCACCCGGGACGGCATCCCTCAACTTCTCCTTGGGAATTATCTGGTCGCTGCCGACGGCGATGGCCCGCCTCAGGGCCGCCTCGGCGACACCGACCGCCTCGACTTGCCGTATCTCAACCGCGTATGACAGTGAGACAGCGATCAGCAGGAACACTACAGTGAACAACATTGGCCATCGCATGGATGTGCCTCCTTCCTGTGTGGAGATTCCTGTGTCCTGGACTCTTGTGTACTCCGAAGAACTCACAGCTGCTACCAGAGCTCCATCATATCACAGAAATCCATTTAAATCAATGAAACTCGTGCTGTCCGGCTGTACCCCCCACCGCCCGTACCACACTCTCCTGTCAGGCACCCTGTCTGATGCAATTACACCCGGGACCCGCGGAAGTTGGCCAAATTGCGGGCAGGAGCCGCTCATTAACTCGATTTCAGCATGTATATCTGCCAGAGATCGCGGTTGCTATTGTGAAGAGCGGGGGTAGCTATACCGGGCTTACAGTCTTGCGCACTCTCCGAGTCACTCCCAGTCACCAACAGCGATAAAGGCCGCCCAGGTAAACGGATGGTCGGTGGCGCCAGCCTTCCTCAGGAGATCGATGCTACGCAGCTGCGCCTCTTTCAGTTCATAAGCAAGCCCAGGCCCGGCCTCGAGGTACAGCCTGCTCATCAATCCAGCCGTGGCCTCGTCGGATACCGGCCAGAGGGCGCTAACGACCGTCCGGGCCCCCGCCATCTGGAAAGCGCGTCTCAAGCCATAGACACCCTCGCCGGCCTGCACTTCGCCCAATCCGGTTTCACAGGCCGAGAGCACGACGAGGTCGGTGCCAGCGAGGTTCATACCCGAGACTTCATAGGCTGTCAGGACGCCGTCTCTGCGCGCACCTTGCCCGCTATCCAGCGAGCCGGCATTCTGTTTGCGCACATTTGCGCCCGAGAATAGCAGACCGGAATGAAGCAAGGGGTTCTCTCCCGCGAACCTTTTGTTTTTGTTCAGGGCACGTGGGTCGGGCTTCACCCTGCAGGCTGCGCCCAGAAAGTAGCCGTGCGTGGCCAGATGGATGACCCTGCTTCCGGGTGCCTTCGACCTGAAGTTGTCTTCGCTTGCCTCCGCACCAAGGCAGACTTCGATGGGTTCCGGCGTCGATGTTTCCCAGGCAGCGGAGATTCGCTCTACCTCCATTCTGGTACCCGGAAGCGCAGAAACCGAGAGGTTCTGAAAGTCCGGGCAGATCGAGCGCAGGTTCCTCATCGCCACCAGTGTCGGCTCGCCACCATCCGGAATCGCACCCGGTGTAAGGAGATCGAAGTCGGGATTCCCGAGGGCGAAAAGTCCGGTCCCGGTGTCGGTGGCTATTGCGAACCTTGCTATGTCCCTGCCGGATGAAACATAGTGAATCGTGCGGCGTGTGATCAGGTATTCCCCGTCCGGGTCGCTGAGACCGGCGAAGGACACCAGGTTCAGGGCTCCGTCAGGAGCTATGAGCAGCAGATCCTCATCCGTCAGGCCGGAAACCACCGGCTCCAGGGCAGCGGAGTAGATATTCGCATCAAGCCGTTCATATTCGATCTTGTCGATCACAGAGGGAAGCCTGCCGGATGCGGCGATTCTCTGCATGTGGTCCAGGTAGAGCTCGACGGGTTTATTGACCCTGTCTGCAGGACCAAGATCCTCCACCAGCGGGTCGCGCCCCCTGCAGGCCCGTCCTGCAAGATAATGTGGCACCACATCTCCGGAATTCGGATCAATGTAGTTGAAGCCATAGTATTCAAGCAGCACGGCACCTTCGGGGAGCGCATCCTCGACACGCGCAATCCCGATTCCTCTATCCTCATAGCGCTTGCCATAACTGCGGCTCAGCCTTGCAAGCCGGGTCTCGAGTTCGCCGGCAAACCGGCTGAGGGAATCCACCAGATCTGCATGGCCCTGAGCGCCGGTACCCGGCCCTTCCACGAAGAGTCCCGAGAGCCGGTTCTTCACAAGCCCCAGGGTGTCCGCGATCGCCAGGACTGCCGGATCATCCTCGCCTACAAGAAGTTGCTGCCGTTCCAGGACCGCGTCGGACACCTCGCCCTTGGTGGCCAGGATAACGTCAAAGGCCTCCCGATCATCGTCCGCCGTGCGGTCTTCGAGCTCAAAGAGGCATGATAGGTAGAGGTCGGCAGACCAGCGGACCTGATGGGAGAGAGTCAGGGCTTCCGGCTCGGCAAATGCGCGGGAGTTATTCAGGAATATCGCGAGCCTTATATCGAATGCTCGCTTTGCCATCTCAATGGCCTGACGATTCAGCCCGCAGAGTCGTTTGAGCCGGCAAAGGCCCTCCAGCGCATAGACCACATTGTCATCGACCGGACGTCCCCCGAGATAAGCGTCCCAAACGGTCAGGGCGTGAGTCAGGACGGAGTCGGCATCCGGATAGCGGCCTTGAGTCGTATACAGGCTCCCGAGCCCTGTGAGCGGCCAGGCTTCTTGGGGATACTCCACCCCCTCGACCGCCCGAAATGCGACGAGAGCTCTATGATAAAGCGACTCTGCCTGCGCGTATCTTTCCTGGGCGGCATATATGTCAGCCAGACTGCTGAGCTGACTTGCCGTCTTTGCGCTCTCCCTGCCAAAGACTTCGTTGTTGATCTCTACAACGCGCTCGGTGACCTCGGCCGCAGTGTCAAGATTGCCCCGTTCCTCCTCGATTGCAGCAACACTGGAAAGAGTGCGGGCGTAGTCTGAATTATCCTGCCCGACCTTCTTTTCGAGGATTGAAAGCGACCGTTCGACCAGGGCAATGGATTCGTCATACCGGCCCATATCGCGATACAGGCCGGACAGCCCATTGAGTGTCTGCCCGACGAAGTGATGCTCCGGTCCGAGAACCTCTTCTCGGATGCGCAGCGCACGCATCATCAGATCTTCGGCTTCGGCATAGTCTCCGAGGTCCCAGGCGCAGATTCCTACCCCGTACAGGCTCCAGGCGACCATAGGATGCCTGGGCCCAAGCAGTTCCTCGCGTCCGGCGAGAACTTCCCTTCCCAGCGCTTCTGCCTCGCGGATCTTGCCCTCAATTCCATATGTGGTTGCCAGGGCATACATGGACGTCAATGTCCTTGAGTCCCGCCGCCCGAGGCAGTTCGCGTAGATGCTCACCGCCCGTTCAAGCGCCTGCTCACCTTCCAGGTAGTCCTCCTGCTCCACGGTTACCAGGCCGATTCCGTGGTATACCCATCCCAGCAAGGGACTGAGCGGACCTTCAACCTCTTCGATAGTTCCAGCTGCTTTCTTGAACATCGACCTGGCTTCCTCCCGCGCGTCCTTCCTGCGAAGAACGTAAGCCAGCCTGGCCAGACATGACGTCGCCAGGCGACTCCGTTCTCCAAGAACTCCGACCGCTATTCGCGAGGCCTCTGTATAGAGAGACTCCGCTTCAGAATAGAGGGATGAAACCCTCATGCAGTCTCCCTGCGCCATCAGGCAACGGGCATAGAGCGGACTCTGACGCCCCTCGGAGGCCTGCGCCAGGCGCACGCTGCTGTCAGCCAGGGCGCTTGCAAGATCCAGGTCCCTCTTGGCCACCAAGTTCGTGGCAACCCCGCTCAAAACCAGCGCCTCTGAAGCGTGGTTCGCCGGCCGGATCCTCTCCATGATCGCCAGCGCCCTTTCCCTGCACTTCAGTGAATTCCCGTGATCAATATGATTCTGATAGACTTCGCTGAGGTGAATGAGCATTCCGGCCGCGTGCTCGCTCTCGGTTCCCGAGATCAATTCCGCGATTTCTACAGCCCGAGTGAACAGCGATTCGGCCTCATCGTACCTTCCGAGGAAATAGAGAGCCGGAACGCCTTCCTCGTAGAGGTAGAGCGGCACCGTGCTGTCGGAAAGGGCATACCGTGTCAACGCTCTGCTTATGCCCCGGTCGAGAGCTGCCATGGCCGAGTCGGCATGGCCTTCTCTGGCAAGCGATTCGGCCAAGTCAAGGTCCGGGGTCCATATCGGCCCCGAAACCGAAGTGCCTGTCATTAGACTTGAAAGCAACAAGAAACCCATGAGGAGCGCCGGAATCGAGAGGTGACTCATCCGTTGTCTGCCTCCAATCATCCCTCAAGGCTCATGTTGCAGTCCACGCTGGGAATCGAGCATATGATACGACAAAGGGGTGCCCGCAGGCACCCCCTAAGTTCACATCCAGGGTGCTACCTCACCCTTTACTACCTCACCATAACCACACGCCGCACTTCACTGCCCAGCGGACTCTTACATGAGACGAAGTACACGCCCGGAGAGACTTTCTCGCCAGCAGTGTTCGTGCCTGCCCAGGTAATGTCGAAAATGCCGGGATCGTAGTGACCCTGCCCAAGCCGGCATACAGCCCGCCCCGCGATATCAAATACGTCCACAGCCACATCCATCGGTTGGCCTACCATCATGGACAGGCTCACGCTGCTCCCGAAGGGCTGAGGACGCGGCAACGAGAGGCTTAGCACGGCACCAGCCGGCGTCTGAGGATCCGCGGGAGTTCCGGAGTTGTCGTCCGGCCCCCTATAGTAGATCTCCGAGTCGCCATGCCTGGTATCCGTCCAGAGCACCGAGACCGAACCGTCACCCACGGCACAGACGCACGGCAGCATCGAAGACCCGGTTGCGTCCGTGACCCTTGTATGGCCCGACCAGCCTGAACCGCTGTTGCTCATCAGGTAGATCTCCGACTGGCTGTGCCGGTCGTCCGCCCAGACGACATACACGACTCCGTTGGCATCGACCGACACCGAGGGGGTGGTGGCCTCAGCGACCCCTGTCACGATCTGCTCCGATGCTTGCCAGGCGATTCCGTCATATTTGGCATAGAAGATATCACCGCCCGAGTTTTCCCCGTCCTGCCAGACCACGTGCAGGGTCCCGTCATCACCGGCAGCGATCGAAGGATTCCGCGAATAGGATAGGTTGGTCGACAAGCCTGTACGGGCCGACAACGTGGTCCCGTCCCAGCTCTTGTGCGTCACCTTCTCAAGCTCATACAAGCCCAGGGAGGTCTCTCTCTCATAGACGATATTTAGCAGCCCGTCCGAACCAACGGCAAGAGAGGGCCGGAAAGTATCCCTGGTTGTCGAAGCCTCTATCATCATAGGGGTCGACCAACCCAGAGCGTTTCGGGAGATTAGATAGACATCGTGAACCCGGGCATCGACAGACTGAGCCAATCTTTCTTCCCATGCGATATATACCAGGCTGTCATCTGCCGCTATACATGGTTCGCGGTCTATGTTCGGATTTACGGTCACCCTCTCATCGGCGGACCAGCCCCCGCCAACCGTCCATGACTTGTAGTAGATCTCCTGGTTTCCATCACGGTAGTCTACCCATGCAACGTGAACTCCCCCATCTGGATCGATGGCAATGCATGGAGTGTGCTTAAAAGAGCTGTCTGCCGCAAGTTCGACGGGAGTCTGCCAGGTCCCTCCGATTCGTTTCATGTACCGAATGTAGGTGGCACCCGCCTGCGTATCCATCCACACGATGTGCGTTGTGCCTTCGCTATCTACCACCATCGATCTTCCACCCGGAAAGCACGTCTTCGATGCCGCATCATCGAATGTCAAGCGTTCCTCGGAGCCCCAGTCCGCCATAAGTCCCGTGCCGACCTGGACAACATCGTGGCAGTGATTGCCGATGCTGTCGCTTGTTACCCCGTAAGAATACGTGCCGTAGTCGATTATAGCCTGAGCCGCGAATCCCAACCCCCACTCACCTTCAGGGCCGACCGCTACCACATCCCAGGATACTGTTGCGCTGTCACCCGATGCCAGCGTCGGCAGCGACACCGTAGAGGAGCCGCCGGAAAGCGCGAGGCCTGCAGACAACGCTATGGATGCGGTGCCGTCATGGGTAGGATCCTGGCCACTCACCGGATACGGTCCGGGGTACAGCACCTTGAGATCCACAGTGAAGGTATCTCCCTGGGAAACCTCGGATGGAAAGTCCGGTGTCAAAGCCCAGGGGGTCGTCGTGTGAACCTTATACTCGCCTCCAAACAGCCACACATCAGTCATCCATACGTCCTGATCGAACAGGATATCGGGGCCGCACGGTGTGTACCCATAGTAAGACCCGGGATCGTGAAACACAAAGACCCACAGGCTGTCATCATAGCCCTTCATGACGCGATGGTGACCCCCCGTGTGGGCGGTATTGACCCAGCCGATAACGTGCAGGGGCAGGTTGTTGGACAGCAAGACCTTAAGTATCTCATAGCGCTCTGCCATCGGGAGCGCGCCAGAATTGTAATACAGATTCGTATAGCCCAGCTGCCGTTC